>JAGASC010000265.1 GCA_017621905.1 Roseburia sp. | reverse complement strand
TTGAAAGAAAAATATGAGCTGCTTGTCAAAAAGCTTTTACCGGAAGAGGAAAGTGATTTCCAAAAAGAGAAAACACCAACGTCAAAAAATAAAACATTCATGATAGAAGATAATATACAGAAACGCATTTTTTCGGCAGTCAAAATGTGGAATGAGACGGCGGAGGAGCCGGAAGTGACAGATACGGTGAATGGTATGTTAGTGCAGCAGGTCTGCTGCAGGCGGGCATTTATCCGGGGAGCGTTTCTTGCAGGAGGGTCTATCAGTGATCCGAACAAATCCTACCACTTTGAGATTGTCTGCCGGTCAGAAAAGCAGGCAGTGCAGCTGCAGAAAATCATCAATAGTTTTGGCATGGATGCCAAAATTGTTGCCAGAAAAAAGTATCAGGTGGTATATTTAAAAGAAGGCGCCCAGATTGTGGATATTTTAAATATCATGGAGGCCCATGTTGCCCTGATGAATCTGGAGAATGTCAGAATTTTAAAAGAAATGCGTAATTCAGTGAACCGAAAGGTCAACTGTGAAACGGCCAATATCAGCAAGACGGTAAATGCTGCAGTAAAGCAGCTTGATGATATTGCCTATATCAGGGATAAGGCTGGGTTATCCAGTCTCCCGGACAACTTAAGGGAAATGGCGCTGCTTAGGCTGGAGAAACCGGACACACCATTAAAAGAGCTGGGAACCTATCTGGATCCCCCGGTGGGAAAATCGGGGGTGAATCACAGGCTTCGGAGAATCAGTGAGATTGCGGACCAGTTGAGAGACCAGGACAAAACGGGCAAATCGGATGAAAATGCTGCAGGAGCGGCGGAAGAGAGGTAGAGATGAAAAAGTGTGTAGTAGTTCAGATGAAGGCAAATTTTGAAGCAAGACCAATTGCAAATCTGGTGCAGGTGGCAAATCATTATGCCAGCAGAATATATCTGGAAATGGATCAGAAACGTGTCAATGCCAAAAGCATAATGGGAATGATGAGCCTGGCATTGGTAAATGGTGAAGAAGTGGTATTGGACGCAGAGGGAGAGGACGAAGCAGAAGCAATCGCTGCACTGGAGAAATTTTTATCAGAGTAAATTTGTTAGTAACAGTGAAGGTATCTGAACTGTTACGTTTGTTGTAAGTAAAGGGGATGTATCGGAATTCATGAGTATCAAAAAGAAATTATTGTTTGTGTTCAATCCATATTCCGGAAAGGCCAAAATCAAAGGCCAATTGACGGATATTATCGACACGATGGTAAAAGCAGATTATGAGGTGACGGTTTATCCCACCCAGGCGCCCGGAGATGCGGTGTATAAAATAGAGGAAGAAGCCGGGAATTATGATTTGGTGGTCTGCAGCGGCGGCGACGGTACCCTGGATGAAGTAGTGACGGGGATGATGCACCGGGAGGAAAAGGTGCCGCTGGGGTATATTCCGGCGGGAAGTACCAATGACTTTGCGACATCACTGGGCATTCCCAAAGACATGGTAAAGGCCTCGGAGGCGGCGGTGCGCGGCGTTCCATTTGCCTGTGATATCGGAGTCTTTAATGAGGATTTCTTTGTCTATGTGGCAGCTTTCGGTTTATTTACGGAAGTATCCTATAAGACCAGCCAGGAGTGGAAGAATGTACTAGGACACGCAGCCTACATACTGGAGGGAGTAAGAAGTCTTCATGAGATTCCATCGTACCTGATGCAGGTGGAGTATGGCAATGTGCGGATTCAGGATGAGTTTATCTATGGAATGATCACAAACTCTACGTCGGTAGGCGGATTTAAAGGAATGACCGGAAAGGATGTCCGGCTGGATGACGGGGTATTTGAAGTGACATTGATCAAGAAACCCAGAAATCCCATAGAGTTGAATGAAATTATTGCTTCACTGATCAATCTGGTGGATGATACGGATATGGTCTATTCCTTTAAAGCGGACGAGGTGAAATTTACCGCAAAAAATGAAATTTCCTGGACCTTGGACGGGGAATTTGGGGGAGACCGGTCAGAGGTAGTGATAAAAAATCTCTGCAGAACCGTGGAAATTATGATTCCTGAACACAAAGAATAATCATATTGTTAAAAATTTAACTTTATTTTTCCTGTGAAGTAATATATAATACCTTTAGTTAAAAATATTGTGACTGTTCAGTACTTTACAGTTACAAATCATGCCCGTTGGGCAAATATAAATAAATGGAGGAATGAAAACATGTTAGTATCAGCAAAAGAAATGTTAGAAAAAGCAAAAGCCGGTCACTATGCAGTCGGCCAGTTTAACATCAACAATCTGGAGTGGAC
Organism: Roseburia sp.; assembly: GCA_017621905.1. Classification (GTDB taxonomy): domain Bacteria; phylum Bacillota; class Clostridia; order Lachnospirales; family Lachnospiraceae; genus Roseburia. The sequence goes on along the minus strand of JAGASC010000265.1, from coordinate 3,387 downwards.
CAAATCCGTACTGCTCACCGCAGAGGAACTGAAATCCCCGGTTATTCTTGGTGTATCTGAGGGTGCAGGAAAATATATGACAGGCTTTGGCACCGTTGCAGCAATGGTAAAAGCTATGGATAAAGAGCTTGGAATCACTGTTCCGGTTGCTTTGCACTTAGACCATGGAACCTACGAAGGATGCTATAAATGTATCAAAGCTGGATTTACATCTATTATGTTTGACGGTTCCCACTATCCAATCGAGGAGAACGTTGCAAAGACCAAAGAGTTAGTTGCAGTGGCTCATGCAATGGGAATGTCTATCGAGGCTGAGGTTGGTTCTATCGGCGGCGAGGAAGACGGTGTGATTGGTGCAGGCGAGTGCGCAGATCCGAAGGAATGTAAAGCAATCGCTGACCTGGGTGTAGACATGCTGGCAGCAGGTATCGGCAATATCCACGGCAAATATCCGGAAAACTGGGCAGGCTTAAGCTTTGAGACTCTGGATGCTATCCAGCAGCTGACAGGCGAAATGCCGTTAGTACTTCACGGTGGTACAGGTATCCCGGAAGACATGATCAAGAAAGCAATCTCCCTTGGCGTAGCTAAGATTAACGTGAATACAGAGTGCCAGTTATCTTTCGCAGATGCTACCCGTAAATACATTGAGGCAGGCAAAGATTTGGCAGGCAAGGGCTTTGACCCACGTAAATTACTGGCTCCCGGCGCAGAGGCAATCAAAGCAACTGTAAAAGAGAAGATGGAACTCTTCGGTTCTGTGGGAAAAGCAGAGTAAGATTTTTATTAACGATATTTAACAAAAATTTTTAAGTTTACTTGAAATTATTGTTAAATTCGTGAAAATTAAAAAAATGTAAATTTTTTGCTTGCAATTCGTTTTGAAAAGTATTATCTTTATACCAACGAAACAATGTGAGCGTTGAACAAGGGTGTTCCAATAGACTTGGAATGCCCTTTTTGTGTAAGCGTCACAGGAAAAAAACAAGTCTAGTCTTAGGGGATTAGGATTGTGAGAAAGAGAGGATGTAGCATATGAGCGAAACAGGATACTTCAACGTAGCAGATATTTTTGGTGAGAACGTATTTAATGATGCAGTGATGCAGGCGCGTCTGCCAAAGAAAGTTTACAAAAAACTTCATGAGGTTATGGAAGAAGGTAAGGAGCTGGATTTAGAGACAGCAGATGTAGTTGCCCATGAGATGAAGGAATGGGCCATCGAGAAGGGTGCAACACATTACACCCACTGGTTCCAGCCATTGACCGGTGTTACAGCAGAGAAACATGATTCGTTTATTACGGCACCTATGGAGAATGGAAAAGTACTGATGAGCTTTTCCGGAAAAGAATTGATCAAAGGAGAACCGGATGCATCTTCTTTCCCGTCCGGAGGCTTGCGGGCTACCTTTGAGGCGAGAGGTTATACCGCATGGGACTGCACCTCCCCGGCATTCGTAAGACAGGATGCAGCTGGTGCAACACTTTGTATTCCCACAGCTTTTTGTTCCTATACAGGAGAAGCTTTGGATCAGAAGACACCGTTGCTTCGTTCCATGGAAGCCATCAATGAGCAGGCACTTCGTCTTTTAAAATTATTTGGAAATACAACTTCAAAGAAAGTAACACCATCTGTTGGACCGGAGCAGGAGTACTTCCTGGTAGACAGAGAAAAATATTTACAGAGAAAAGACCTTATCTTTACAGGACGTACCTTATTTGGCGCGATGCCTCCAAAGGGACAGGAGATGGATGATCATTACTTCGGATCCATCGGCGAAAGAATCGCATCCTTCATGAAGGACGTGAACAAAGAACTTTGGAAACTTGGTGTATCCGCAAAGACCCAGCATAACGAAGTTGCACCGGCACAGCACGAGCTGGCACCGATTTATTCCGAGGCTAACATTGCTGTAGATCACAACCAGTTAGTAATGGAAACTTTGAAGAAGGTAGCCGGACGCCATGGTTTACAGTGTCTGCTTCATGAGAAACCATTTGCAGGAGTGAATGGCTCCGGTAAGCATAACAACTGGTCCATTACCACTGACGATGGTATCAATCTTTTGGATCCGGGCAAGACACCTCATGAGAATATACAGTTCTTATTGGTATTGACCTGTATCCTGAAGGCAGTTGATACGCATGCAGATTTATTAAGAGAATCCGCAGCGGATGTAGGAAATGACCACAGATTAGGAGCAAACGAGGCACCGCCTGCAATTGTCTCTGTTTTCTTAGGCGAACAGTTACAGGATGTGTTAACACAGCTGATCAGCACAGGAGAGGCAACTCACAGTATTGCAGGAACCAAGTTAGAGACCGGTGTTAAGACCCTTCCGGACTTCATGAAGGACGCTACCGATCGAAACAGAACATCACCTTTTGCATTTACCGGAAATAAATTTGAGTTCCGTATGGTTGGTTCCCAGGACTCCATTGCACAGCCAAACGTTGTATTGAATACAATCGTAGCAGAAGCATTTGCTGAGACCTGCGATATATTGGAAAAAGCAGATGACTTTGACATGGCAGTGCATGATTTGATCAAGAAATATGCAACAGAGCACCAGAGAATCGTATTTAACGGCAATGGCTACTCTGAGGAATGGGTGGCAGAAGCCGAGAGACGTGGTCTTCCGAACATTACATCCATGGTAGACGCTATCCCGGCACTGAATACAGAAAAAGCTGTGAAGCTGTTTGAAAAGTTCAAGGTATTCACAAAAGCAGAGCTGGATTCCCGTGTAGAAATCGAGTACGAGACTTATGCGAAGGAAATCAATATCGAAGCGAAAGCGATGATTGATATTGCAACCAAACAGATTATTCCGGCAGTGATCAAATATACAACGGTATTGGCAGAATCCATTACCTCTGTAAAGGCTGCATGCGGTGCAGACGTCAGTGCTCAGACAGAGATTCTTACCGAGGTATCTGCACTTCTGGCAGAATCCAAGAAAGCACTTGGCAAACTTCAGGAGGCAACGGAACAGGCTGGTTCCATGGAAGAGGGAAGAGCGCAGGCAGTATATTACAGAGATGAGGTAAAAGCTGCAATGGCTGCACTTCGTGCTCCGGTGGATAAATTGGAAATGCTGGTAGATAAGTCTATGTGGCCAATGCCGTCTTACGGAGATTTGATTTTCGAAGTATAAAAAGCGTGATTTTATAACGATTCAGATGGGGCTTGCAATGCAGGCCCCTATAATAAAAAAAATCCTCCATAAAAAGGAGGAGTGCCAGATGGATATGCCACCTGGCAGATTATGAAAAAGTTTATTCGAAAGTAGTTTGTTACGTATAAGCTATCTTTTGTATATACTTAGTATACGAATTATAGATGAAAAAATCATGTTTTTCAGATGAAGGTTTTTTGAATCTTAAAT
>JAGASC010000264.1 GCA_017621905.1 Roseburia sp. | reverse complement strand
GTCTTGGCGGGTGTTTCGTATGAAGATATATTATAATGCAGAGAAACTGCAGAAAATAACAGAGGATTTTTCCAATATCACAGGGTTGGATATTGAGATTGTAGACAGTGAATATAATATCATTGCTGACTGCTACAAGGGCTGCGATTTTTGCCAGACGATTCAGAATGACCGGGAGGTAAAAAAGCGTTGTTATTGCTCCGATATGGAGTTGTTTACCCTTTGCAGGGAAAGCTACCGGTTAGAGACCCATGTGTGCCATGCGGGTCTTACAGACATGGCTGTCCCTATCAAGAAAAATAATCTGTTGCTGGGCTATATTCTGTTCGGACGAATTCGCAGTACGGAGAATTTTTCCGATATCTATGACCGGATTTCCTGGACAAATTATGATTATGAAATGCTGAATCAGGAATTTCTGAAACTGAAATATTATAATGAAACCCAGATCGAAAGCATCGCCAACGTTGCAACGGCGATTACCGCATATATTCTGTCGGAAAGCATGCTGAATGAGGAATATAACAGCATGACAAACCAGATTATAGCTTGTATCGACAACAATCTTACGCTGGATTTGTCGGTGGATTTTCTGTGCCGGGAATTGAATATTTCAAAGAACATACTATATGAGCATTTTCACAGTTCCTTTCACTGCACAGTAAATGAATATATATGCCTGAAGCGGCTGGAAAAGGCAAAGCAGCTGCTGATAGAAACAGACTTTTCCGTATCGGACATAGCGGAGATGTCGGGGATCCGGAATTATACCTATTTTTTCAAGCTGATGAAAGAACATGAAGGCATTACACCACAGCAATACAGAAAAAAATATTCCGAGCGGCGCACAAAAGGGCAGATGTATAAGATGGAGTGACAATGAAGGTGGAAATATCAGAAATAAGGTGTACAGAAGTTAAAAATTCGTGTAAGATACAAATATGCTGTTTCAAAACCGCTCCAAAGGAATGGGGCAAATGTATAAAATGGAGGAAATCATATGACCAAAAAAGCTAAGCTGGCGGAACAAATCATAGAACGTTTGAAAATAGAGTACCCCGAGACCCAGTGCACACTGGACTACGATGACGCGTGGAAACTGCTGGTGAGCGTACGCCTTGCAGCCCAGTGTACCGACGCCCGTGTAAATGTGGTGGTGGAAGACTTATACCGAAAGTTCCCGGATGTCAATGCCTTAGCAGACGCAGAAGTGGATGACATTGAAGCCATCGTAAAACCCTGTGGCCTGGGCCACAGCAAGGCCAGAGACATCAGTGCCTGCATGAAAATCCTGCGGGACGAGTATGGCGGAAAGGTTCCGGAAGACTTTGACGCTCTCTTAAAGCTGCCCGGAGTAGGCCGCAAAAGTGCCAACCTCATCATGGGGGATGTGTTCGGAAAGCCTGCCATTGTCACGGACACCCACTGTATCCGGCTGGTAAACCGCATGGGACTGATGGACGGAATCAAGGAACCGAAAAAGGTGGAAATGGCACTCTGGAAAATCATTCCGCCGGAAGAAAGCAACGATTTTTGTCATCGTCTGGTGGACCATGGCCGGGCAGTCTGCACCGCCAGAACAAAACCTTACTGTGACCGGTGCTGCCTGGCAGATATTTGTAAAAAAACAGGGGTTTGATAAAATGAATCAATATAATTGATAAAATCACACCTTGCCTAAGCATGTTATGTGTGATAGTATTAACAACATAAATAACAGAAATCAACTTTCTTGAACTATTTAAAAACAGATGAGTGATTCTGGTGCACATCAACAATTTAGGTATCTGTTTATCCCAGATAGCCTTTTTAAATGTTTTTTTGCACAAAACAATAAAATTTAGATTCCGGTAAATCCGGATTAGGAGGATTTATGAACATAGCAGAAAAATACGGAAAATCATATTTTATGCCACCGGAGGTGACCTACGACTGGGTGAAAAAAGACAGCATTGAGAAACCACCCATCTGGTGCAGCGTAGACTTAAGAGACGGCAACCAGGCATTAATCGAGCCTATGAGCTTAGAAGAAAAATTAGAGTTTTTCCAGATGTTAGTAGACATCGGTTTTAAGGAAATTGAGGTAGGATTCCCGGCAGCCTCCGACACCGAGTACAATTTCATGCGCGCATTAATTGAGCGCAACATGATTCCGGACGACGTGACGGTACAGGTACTGACCCAGGCCAGAGAGCACATTATCCGCAAGACCTTCGAGGCAGTAAAAGGTGCACCTCACGCAGTGATTCATCTTTACAACTCCACATCTGTGGCACAGCGTGAGCAGGTATTTAAAAAGAGCAAAGAGGAAGTAAAGCAGCTGGCCATTGACGGAGCTATTTTATTAAAGACCCTTGCCGAGGAGACCGACGGCAACTTTACCTTCGAATACAGCCCGGAAAGCTTCCCAGGGACCGAGGTGGATTATGCAGTGGAAGTCTGCAATGCAGTATTGGATGTATGGCAGCCGGATGCAGATCATAAGGCCATCATCAACATACCGACGACCGTACAGATTGCAATGCCCCACGTATTCGCATGCCAGATCGAATACATCCACAAACATTTGAAATACCGTGACAACGTCATCATCAGTGTGCATCCTCACAACGACAGAGGCTGCGGTATCAGCGATGCAGAATTTGGAATTTTAGCAGGTGCAGACCGTGTGGAGGGAACCTTGTTCGGAAACGGCGAGCGTACCGGAAACGTGGATATTGTGACCCTTGCCATGAACATGGTATGCCACGGCGTAGATCCGAAGCTGGACTTTAGCAATATTTCAGAAATCCGTGCAAAATATGAGCGCTTCACCCAGATGCATGTGTATGAGAGAACCCCATATGCGGGAGATCTGGTATTCAGCGCATTTTCCGGTTCCCATCAGGATGCTATTTCCAAGGGAATGGCCTGGAGAGAAGCAGGAAAGAGCGGAGAGCGCTGGGATGTGCCTTATCTGCCCATCGACCCCAAGGATGTGGGCAGAGAGTACGAGTCCGATGTAATCCGTATCAACAGCCAGTCCGGAAAGGGCGGCGTAGCCTTTATCTTAAAACAGAACTTTGGTATTTCCCTGCCGGATAAGATGAAAGAGGAAGTTGGATATTTGGTAAAAGGTGTTTCGGACCGCAGACATCAGGAACTTTCCCCGTCAGCAATCTACCAGATTTTTGAGGAGCACTATATTAACAAACATGATATTTTCTCCATTCCCGAATGCCATTTTGAGCAGAAGAACGGCATCACCGCAAAGGTGACCATAGAGCAGAACAATGAGCAGAGAGTAATCGAGACCACCGGAAACGGACGTCTGGATGCAGTCAGCAACGCAATCAAAATGTATTTTGGCGTCAGCTATGAGCTGGCTTCCTACGAGGAGCACGCAATTTCTGCCGGTTCTTCTTCCAGGGCAGCGACCTTTGTGGAAATCGTATGTCAGGGCAAGAAATTCTGGGGTGTAGGTATTGACGAGGATATCATCAAGAGCTCCATTGCGGCGCTGGTTTCTGCAGCAAACAAAATGGCAGCGAGCCAGAATATTACAGAAGGCAGAGAAGAGCGGATTGTGGATATTATGAATTACATCAACAATCATTACGTGGATGTGACCTTGGATGCGCTTGCGGAACAGTTCGGACTTTCCAAGCCATATCTTTCCAAGTACATAAAAGAAAAATCCGGAATGACCTTCCAGGATGCGGTAAAAAAAGCCCGTATGAAAAAAGCCCGCACGATGCTCAAGGAAACGAATCAGACCGTGGAATCGATTGCGGCTTATGTGGGATATGAAAATGTAGAGCATTTTAACCGGCTGTTTAAGAAAGCCTATGAGATGACTCCGGTGCAGTTTAGAAGACAATATCACTAGAAGATTTATATTTCCAGCGGCAAAGAGATGAGTTTTGCCGGAGGGAATCAGTACGATGGTACGATATCCGTTTTC
>JAGASC010000263.1 GCA_017621905.1 Roseburia sp. | reverse complement strand
CCGTATTTGCTACATCCGGCATGGGAATCTCACTTAGGCCCAGGATAATTCCAATCGCTGTAGCGATTGTGATTGGATTTAACAGCTTTTTCAGTGGGAACCCCTTCTGCGGTACCAACAGATACATCCCATAGGTATAAGTGGCTATGCTGAAAGGAATAAAATAAATCATTGCACTCATAAGTACTTTTTCCCCAAAAACTGCTCCGATAATCGGATATCCCATGTAACCCGAATTTGCAAAGCACAGAGCATATTGGTTGACCACCTTTTCCTCCAGTGCTTTTGCAGTATACTTTGCAACCAATCTTGAAATAGGAATGCAAAAAACAAGCAGTACGGACGTAGAAAGACCAATCAAAGGAAGTTTTTCCACAAACACCGTCGGAGTACAATTTTTCACAAAACTCTCTATGGTCAGGCAGGGCATAAATATGTATAGCTCCAGCGCAGAAAGCGTCTTTCCCATATCTTTTCCCTCTTTTTTTCCCATGAGATATCCCGCTGCCATAAATAAAAACAACACCAGCATCTGTTTCAATGCAGATTCAAAGATGATAAACATTGCGCTCATGATCATTCAAAGCGGTAAACCGCTGCCCCTGTCTCTTCATCGTAGCTTTCCATGGTAAATTTATAACCACCTGCTTCGGCAAAGGTCTTCATCACAATTTCCGTCGTATAACGATACCATGCAGAAACGGTACGGCCTGTGGCATGCAGATGTTGTACCGCAGGACAGTAGGTTACGGATACCGCAAGCGTGTTGTCCGCAAGCACCGTTGTCAATACATCTTCCATCTTTTCTTTCCGGTAGGTCTCTATGATATTTTTTTCAATGGCAGCCAGGCCTTCCTGCTTGATGGCCTCTATAGTACGGCGGTGTACGTTTTTCGTGTAGCGTGTCAAAAACTCTGTCACTTCTTCCAGCCCAAATTTTGAGCCAAGATATTCGATTCCCTGGTTCATGCCACTGTGAAAATCCCGATGGAAATACTCGTTGTCTGCCGCCTTGCGGTCCATGACCAAAGTGTCCTTATCGATAATAACCCTGCCATCAAAAATCTTATCATCGTAAATCAAAATACAGCAGGCAGCATGATCCACACCGTTAAAATTATAAATATACTTCAGGCCTACTTTTTCTACAGCTGCACGGTATCCATCGCAATGCAGGCAATAATCAAGGTAAGGCTCGATTCCGAGTTCATCCTTTAGGTCTAAAAGACGGCCCTTCGACGGGCAGCGGTGCATATCAATCATGAAAAAGCCGCGTTTCTCATTGAGATACATGGTAAACTCTGCCGCCTCTTCATTCAGCGAGCCTGTCCAGTAAGACCAACAGCCATGAAGTCCCTCATTTTTCAGGAAATTGATCAAGGGATTTCCCTCACCGGTGGGCTTAAATAAGTACTCCCACAGGTGCTCTACCTCATCCCTGCCGTGTTTCTCTTCCAAATAGGTAAACAACTCACTGTAACATGGTATAAACTCTGTACATGAAATCATAATTTTTCTCCTCTCTTGTTTTTCTTCTTATTCCGCTGCAAGCTCTCCAATGCGGATCAGTTCCCCTCGAATCTCTGCAATGTACTCCTCCTTAATAGGAGATACATAATCCGGTCCGAAATCGCCCTCATATCCAAGCAGATTCATTGCGGTTGTATAGGACGGCCACAAATCCCTTGCCACAAACAAGTCGCGCAATGCCACGATGTTATCAAGCGCAGCTGCCGCCGCTTCATAATCTCCTTCTGCCATTCCATCAAACAATTTCTTACTGTTTGCCGGGGTACAGGTCATCATACCATCCAGGCACTTATCAATTCCCCATTTGTATGCAATATCAAACATATCCAGACCGGAATATACCATAATAAAATCTTCCGGCACCTCCGGATTTAATTTTAACTTGCGGAACATCAGGGTGTCCGCTGATTTGATTCCCTTCAGATTCGGTATGTCACGAATCAATTCCAGAACCATGTCATAAGTAATTTTTGCCTGTGTTACCGGAGCCAGATCGTATAAAAGAATTGGCTTTTCTGTTGCTGCTGCCACTCCCTTAAAATAATTCATGACTTGATCTCTTGAACAAGGGTTATAGTACGGTGTTGTAAACACATAGTCATCGATTGCCAAGTGATCCATCGCTGCAATACGCTCCTTTGCGCGACGAATGGAGCAATCCATGGCACCTACAAACACCGGAACTCTTCCGTCCGCTGCCTCAATTGCAGCTTCTGCTACCTGGGGACATATCGTCTGACGCAGATACGCCTGCTGTCCCATAGAGCCCATACATAGTATGCCGACTGCTCCTGCCTTAATCTGATCATTGATCTGTTTCTCATAACTCTCTACCATTAAATTTCCATTTTGGTTCAGGGGTGTTCCCAGAGCCGGTATAAATCCTGCTTTCATGTCTTTCATTTAATCCTCCTATTTTCATTCTCTTATAATACACTTTGCTTATTCCAAATCTGCCCCTCCAGAATCACGGTGTCTACATGGAACATGTCGTCCACAAAGATCAAATTTGCTTTCTTACCGACCTCAATGGTACCAATCTCGTCTTCCATGCCGATGACACGGGCCGGATTACGGGCTGCCATTAAAAATACCTGGGCAATACCGCAATTAGTATGCGTCATCATATTTCTGCAGGCAACATCCATGGTCAGCTTACTGCCACACAGGCCACCCCCATTGTCAAAATGAATATCCGTCACATGACGTAGGCCTTCCGGCGCCTGCCCATGGCTTACAAAGCTGTCTGTAATCAGTACAATCTTATCTACGCTCTTGATTTTTAAGATCATACGAATCATTGCCGGGTTTACATGAATTCCCAAGGAATCGCAAATCAACTCTGCATACATGTCCGAATCCGTCATACAATACTCGTCCGGTCCACAAGCTCTTGTTCCCGCCCAGGTCTCTATACGTCCCGTGGCGTTCATGCAGTGAGTCTGAAGGCAAAAGCCGTATCTTTTCAGTTTCTGAATCTGATCCGGATTTGCCTCACTGTGTCCTACCGCAAAGACCACATCCGGATTTGCTTTCTTTGCATAAGATAGGAAAGGTTGCAGCCCCTCTCGTTCCGGAGCCACTGCCCATACCTTTGCCAACGTGCCTGCCGCATCTACCACCTCCTCATACATTTCCGGGAGAATGTCACCGCGCCATTTATTTTGGTCTGCATTTGCACCATATTTTGGATTCATGTATGGTCCTTCTGTATAGATACCGCCGATTGCCTTCCCAATTTCCGTCGTTTCTTTTACATGCTTCACATGCTCAATGCCCTCCAGAAACCTTTCCTTTGATAAATCTGTATAGAAGGTCGGTAGCATCGTCGTGGTACCATGGTTCAGGAAATGCCCGGCAGTCTTTTGTGCATCCTCGATAAATAGAGAATCTCCACCACCATGAACATGGATATCGACAAAACCAGGACCCACATATAGCCCCTTTGCATCCATTACCTCTGCATCTGTCGGAATTTCTATTTCGGAGGCTGCACCATAGGCAGCAATCCGCCCACCATCCATTGCCAGCACACCATCCCACAAAATACCGGTCTCCAAAACCAATTTTGCATTTTTTATGTAATGCATATTATCTCCTCCAAATCTCTCACTAAGTATGGTTGACCCAAACACCTACTTTGGAAATTGCTTTATGCACGCCAGAGTTTGTATTCTATTTCGCGGTAGCGCTCGTACTTTTTCCGGTACATTTCCTTCCGTTCACCGGGCTTATAGGTTGTTTTGTGCACAAGTGACGGGCAAAGATCTCTTTCGAACTCACCGACAGCAATCCCTGCCAGAATCGCTGCTCCTGCACCTGCCGCCTCTGCGGTTGCCGGAACTACAATTTCCATCCCCAGCACATCAGCAATAATCTGACACCATAAGGGACTTTTCGAACCACCGCCAAACAGAACCAGTGTATGCACGTCTTCGCAGCCGCCCATTGCCTCCATAATGATTTTTGTCTGGAATGCAATCGCCTCCATGACAGACAGGGCAAAATCCCCTCTCCCGGTAGCAAGGCTCGCACCGTAAAAACAGCCTTCCGAATCCGGATAACGGTCCGGGCTGCTGGCCCCGCTTAAGTAAGGATAAAACAGCAAGCCACTGCCTCTTTTTGATGCTTCCTCTGCTTCTGCATTGATGATGCCATACGAGCAGCCTGGATACATAGTGTCACGCAGCCAGCGCAGGGAGGAGCCCGCCGTGTCGATTACTCCTTCAGTCACCCAGGAATTCTCATTGACATAAGCAGACCAGCCAATCCTGGTATCTCCCTCTGTCTTTGCCTCATTCCAGTACTTGCAGATTGCGCCTGCGGTACCTAGTGACAGCGTAACAACGCCTTTCTTTAAGCCTGCGCCAAGGGCTGCACATCTCTGATCCTGTGCTCCAACTGCAACCACGCATGTCTCGCTTAACCCAAGTTCTCTGGCTACTTCCGGCAACAGAGTTCCTGCCACCTCGCCACTCCATCTTAATTCCGGAAATTTATCCTCCGGGATTTTGTATTTGTCTAAGACCTGACGGCTCCATGTCTTATTTTTTATGTCATACATCAGAGTGCCGGATGCCATGCTGTGATCTGTCACACATTTTCCGGTTAATTTTGCCACTAAGAACTCCATGGGCATCAAAAACTTCCATGCCTTTTCGTAAATCTCCGACAGTTCTTCCTTTAACCACAAGAGTTTAGGCAAAAGATATGCAGCATCAATTGGTTTTCCGGTTAATGTGAACATGTCTCGCAGACCGAAATCCTTTTTGATCTGCTCTGTCTGACTTTCTGCACGCATATCCAGCCAGCTGAGCGCATTATGCAAGGGTTGTAGCTCCTCGTCCACCGGGACAAGTGTAATTCCCTGGGAACTGACAGAGATGCCTTTTATTTCTTCTTTTTTTATATTTGATTGATTGATTGCTTCCTTTGCAGTTTCAATGGTAAGACTCCACCACAGATTTGCATCCTGCTCCACCCATTTTTCTTTTGGTGTAATCAATCCGTATTCCCGATAACCGTCTGAAACCTGCTCCAGTTCGGAATTAAACAGAATACTGCGGCAGCCTGTCGTTCCCAAATCAATTGCTAAATAAACAGACATTTCTTATTCACCTGCATTGTAAAGTATTTTTAATATAAGTGGTACTCCGGAAAGAATACCACATATATTTTTCGCAATTCACTTAAGTTATTTAATACTGGAAATAGTAATCCGGCTCGATGGTCTTAATGTTATTCTCACTCATTACAACATGGGTCGGATTCTCACGCAGCTGCAGGATTGACGCCGGAACGTCCTGGGACGGTTTTCCGAACACACAAAGTCTGGAGGTCAGTCTCTGCCAGGTTACGTGGCTGCCTGCTGTTGTGATGCTGTGGATATCCACAACTTCCTTTGCTTTCATAGCATCACGAGGTCCCATCATAGCCCCCTTAGGCGGTACCTTTGCAATATCACCGGAGCAGCCAAAAGCTCCATGCAGTGAGTTCTGGGCAATTGTCAACGGATGCAAAGAAGCAACTTTTGCGCCCTGTGCACAGTACTCTTCCAAGGTATCGCAGTACCAGTCTTCCACCGGGTCAATAAATGCCAGGTGCCCCGGCCAGCCCGGACCACTGTAAATGACATCAGCCTCGCCGTCCTGCTCTAACATTTTAGAAAAATCCGGAGTTGTCTTGTTGCTGTGATAAATAAAGTTCTCCTCTTTAAATCCTAATTCCAGAATGTTAGAGACCATAAAGCGATAGAAAGCATTGCCAAAACCTGCCTTGTAACTTAACGGAGCAATGTTTCCATCTTCGTCCGCCCACTCGTCCATCATATAAAATTTCACGTTACGACAGTTTACTTTCATCTCTTTTAACATATATGCAACCTGACGGTAACACGGACTGGGATTGGGCATGATCATAACGACCTTCTTATCATAACGGTCGGAATCTACGATTCTTCTCACCATGTCAGTCAGCATCACAATGCCGGCTTCCTCATCTTTCCGTACGTCAATGTACATACTCGGGCTGGTGGGATGCTTTCCGTTCATTGCCAGAATATCCTCTTTCGTAATAGCACGTACCCTGTCAATTTCCTCCAGATTTTTAAACGGGTAAAAATCTGCCGGTTTAAATTTAAAATTGTCTTCACCGTAAATCATTTTAAAATCCTCCTGCTTATTAATAAAAATTGTTTCCCTTCTTATTTCACTTTCTCAATGGTATCCAAAATACCATCAATCAGCATTTTTCCGAAGCTTGCATCCAGCATGGATGTGTCTGTCTCATAACCGCCTGTCACCAGGGATTCCGGCGTATACAGGTAGCCCGGCAGTACGCCGTTGGTCAACTCGTTGAATATAACCGTTCCAAAGCCAGCCATTGCTTTTACATACAAAGCATACTCTACGAATACTTCTCCCTGAACGCCTACAATACAGGTATCTCCCAGACGGAATACCTGAACCTCTGCCGGCACTTCATCGGAAAGAAGTTCAATATTGATGCCTCTTTTTTGCATTTTCACATATCCAAGCTGGTCTTCCGAACCAAGAAGCTTCAGGTTTGCATTCTGCCATAAGTAATATTCTTCCCGGACTTTCGAATCGCCGTATTTGGCGTACAGTTCCTCATAAACCGCTTTATCTCTTGCAACCTGAACTTCCAGTTCTTCCTCCGTACCGAAGTCACGGATTGGTACTTCAACAATGGTATTAGCAGTTTCAATTACCAGTTCGCTCTTCCAGTCAGCTTTTTCCACAACTGTGTATGCTGCTTTTCCAATGATTCTTCCTACACGCTCTGCCTCGTCATAGCTTTCACCCTGACGATAGTAACGGCTGGACTGGTTTCCGGATGCGCCCTGGGAGAAACCGATAACCGCATCCTTTTCCAGCTCGTTCAACTGCAGACGAAGGTAGCCCGGATAGTCGGCAGTACAAACGGTGCTCCATTCGTGGATAAAGGTCGGGTGGAGAGTATAGTTTACAAAAATGCCCCTGACTACATCATCCATGTCTTTGACTGCCATTACGCTTACCAACGGATCATGAGGCCCGCCCGGCAATCTTCTGTTTCCGCCAACTCCGGATTCTGCGCCGCAAAGGGCTGTTCCGGAAGCAAATTTCGCATCGAATGCCTCTGTTTTCGCTTTTACTATAATCTCAGTAATTTTGGAAATCAGGCTTTCTACGTACTCTTTTGGCTGCTCCTTACCTGCCTCCAGGCTTTCAATGTCCAGACGACCGGATGCCCACGGGCCGGAGTGGGTGTGTGAACAGCTAATCATAACGTTGCTGCCAGGAATGCCGCAAGCTTCCTCCACGCAACTGCGTACTTTTGCCACATGCTGTTTTGAAAAGAAAAGAATATCCAAAGTTACCATCGCAACCTCTTTCTTTCCATCATTCAGATACATGCATGCCGCATAAAGAGGGTCATGTGCCCCTGTGTTGTTTCTTGGATAGTGGGGATACCCGGCAAGTTCGAGGCCCTGCTCCGGGGTGATATCCTCTAACGCTACTCCTGCTCTTAACATAATCTGTTCCCTTTCTTTTTCCTATGTAATCTATCACTGTGAACCCTAGTAATAGTCCAGATTCCTTCCTACATTTTCTTGTTATCTATTTTATCGATTTTCCTCTAACTACTCTTTTAAGAAATAAAGATGGTTGCGGTATTCCAACCGGCAATATTGGGTATTGTGATACAAACATCGTCTCCCTCATATATGGGGGTAAGCGTCATTTCTATATTAGTGCCGGTCATAAAAGTAAATGTGGTGCCGGCTGGGCGTCGAATGCGAATCTTCAGTTCACCGCTATCGCCTATGGTTCTGTTCAAAATAGAAACACAGGTTGTTTTACCACTCTTGTTTTCGCGGGTATAAATCTGAGTTTTAAAATGTGTTTCCTGAACAGCAGAAATGGGTCTTTCTGCAATAGCATCCAGTACACGGATATACAACGAACGCAAATTAGAGGCGATGAGGGTGTGATCGAAACCATCTCCAAATACTGCCCATGTTGCACCGCCCTCTGTTTTGATCAATGCAGCCAAAACTTCCTTCGTTCCATCTGCTTTTGTGTCGGGCAAATACGTTAAAGGCTCACATTCGCCGTCTATTGTATATACAGATCCGGTAAGATATGCCGGTGGATAAAGCCCGTTTTCAAAACCTTTGTTCAAAGCGTGTTCGGCAAAAACATATGCATCTGCATATGTATCGACTTTCTTTGTTGTTACTGAGAAGCGAAAACCGCGTTTTTCAAAAGAATGCAACGTTTCTGCGTCTATCATACAGGGCTTCGCCATATAACAACGAACCTCTTCGTCAGTTAATCTGGTTGCATGGTTTTTATGCAGTAAGAAAACATCTCCCTCATTTTTGCATACCATAGGAATCGAAACATCTGCAAAGCGGAATCCTTCCACAGGGAGATGCCCCCAGGAGAAGGGTGTGTCGTCTACAGAATATTTCCATGCCTCTTTGCCATATACTAAGGCCAGACCGGTGCGGTGGCTTTCTTTATTATAGGCAATCATCTTTCCCCAATACTTCTTCCATGCAGCACATGTGCCAAACAGTTTACCGTGCCATTCCATGGGCTCGAAATCATGCATCATGGTATTCAACGCCATGGCAGTTGCACCACGTGAAAAGTATAGAGTGGTTTCCATACAAGTTCCGTTGATGGATTTGCTATACATTGTATAAGGCATGTTTTCCACCTCAGGACAAATAAAAGAAACGTATTCCGGTAACACGGACATCTGAAAATCTACTTCTGCCCCTTTTACCAGAAATTCAGCAGGAGAATTGTCATTGTATGCCCCACCGCCCGGACGGCAACGAGGTGCTTTTCCCGTTCCTTCCAGGATAGCGGAATAGATGTGTTCTCTGCCGTATCCTACCATATAAGTTTCTCTGGGCGAATCCTGCAAACCGAAGGCGCTGTCAGGTGACAACGTCATGAAGAATTTGCACATGTCAAGCATTAGGTCATGCCAGGTTTTGCGACTAAACGCAAGCCATTTTTCGCGAACATCGCTATTGTCGTCATTTATACTGTTTACCAGTTCGGTGCGGCTGAAAAGAAAGCCATTCTCACTGTTGAATTTTGCAATACAGTTTTCGCAAAAACAACCATATTTCACCGGCGCATGGTTGGTGGTACGAAAATCGTCGTCCACCCAAACACAGTCAGGCAAAATAGCAGCGTGTGCTGCCAGCATGTCCAACATATACTGTTTGAAATGTTCATCATTGGGGCAGAAGCAATATTCAGCTTTTGTGCCGTCGGCGTCAACCATTTTTGTGACCGGAGATCCTTCGTATACCAGACCAGAGCAATCTCTTGCTGCAACCACAGTGCCATGACCTAAAGAATTGCTGATTTGCAGAGAAACACGCACGCCAACTTCACGAAGTCTATCTGCAATCTCTTTTAACCAGATGCCGTTTTTCCGGTGGGTCTCAATTGGGGGATACCCGTAATCCGTTGCAACCCAAACCTCATCTACACCTCCGGGATTCTTTTTGATTTGCTCAATCAGCCCATCAATATAGTCCGTTTTTTTTTGGGCCTCATAGCCAATTCTTTGAATAATCATAGGACAAAATACCTCTCTTTCCATTACTATACTATTTATTATTATATCAATCATAAATTTTGCCGCGATATCAATAATTACTATCTCGTATAAATTATTTACTTTTTTCATCTTTATGCACCAAACAAATATTGGAAACAGAAAGAGACTTGCACCAGGACATTTACAAGTCCTTGGTGCAAGTCTCTTTGATTATCTTATCGAAATTTCCGTCTCCCCGATAGCTTGTTAGGATAGCATTCACAACTTAGAGTTTTTCTCTGACTCTTTCATATCCGCATAAATCTTCTTCGCATCATAATCCGGTGCATACTTCTTTGCAGCATCACAGATTTTCTGAATAACCGTCTCTTCTTCCTCAAGCATGCTCGCAATCTCTGACACATCACATCCTTTAAGAAGTTTTTTTACATACCTGTCCTATTAACTTCTGCAGTTCCCCTTGACTAATTCCCTGACTAATTCCCTGACTGATTCCCTGACTGATTCCCTGACTGATTCCAATCTCAAGAATGTTCATCTGCACTGCCTCCCATTCTTCTGACTCTTTCACCTCGTTTACAATCTCATCCAGCCGTATAAGCCGCTCATCCTTTACTTCGATTTCCGGATTATCCAGGCTGGTGTTCTTCATATATTGTAACAGACTGGACAGCTCTTTGGAACCATTTTTACTCGTCATATTCAAAAAAATTTTCTTTGTCCCATCTTCCAGGTGCAATCCTGCTATCTCCTCACACTGTTCCGTAAAAGTATATTTCGCCAAATCCCTATTAAAAATATCATCCTGTGTAATAAAGATAATAATGGTAGACGGAAGATGCTTATACTTCGTCTCCTTTCCTGATTTTGGTACCGGACTGTCCAGAAGTCCCTGATAAAACCTGGCAGCCTCACATCATCTATGTAAAGCTGCTATGTATCTCCAAATTCATTCCTAAATTGATTTTTAATTATTCTGACTTCTGTACTAACGAGAAATTATAGTCTGCCACAACAAAAACACACGTATTTAATACCCAAATAAACCCCATCGAAGTATTGCTGAGTGCATTTTGTACTTTTAAAACTTCTCCCAAATCGAGCCCTTCAAAGCATTCCCTGTATTGCCCCACCTCAATATCATAGATATTATTTTGAATACGGTTCGCTTTACATATATTATGATATATGATTTCTACAAAAAGTTTTCTTACATACTGCCAGTATGTTTGTCCGTTATTTGCGTATCCTGCCTTGTTTATCCAATCTTTCAACTGATACCTTAATGTTTTCTGCCTATCATCTGTCAATGCATTCTGTAAGACTTTTTGCAGTTCCTCCTCTATATGCTCCGCATCCGAAACATTTAGTATCGCTTCACAACACTTTTGTCTGATTTCCGCATTAGTAATTCCAAAATGCTCATTCATCAAATCATCAACCCTATGCGGAAAATCAATCACTTAAACGTTATCCATATCAATGTTAATTTCAGGAAAGCACTTGAAAATCAACCAAAACAATTCGTTTTTTTCATGATTACCTTCCACGATCAACAGAGTTTGGTTTCGTTTTCTTACCTCTCCTGCATAGTTATTCATATTTTTCAAACTCCCCGCTGATATACATCTTTTCCAGATTATGTCCTTCTCTCAATTCACGTGTTGTAGCATTACACAATGCTGTCAAAGTTCCTCCTCTTGATAAAATAAACATACAATCGGGTCTCATTAGTCTGTTCGTCATTAAATTTGTATTATGCGATGTCATAATCATCTGACAACGAGGATATTTTTTCTTAAAGAACTTTATCACACATTCGGCCATTTCATAATGATAAAATGCATCAAATTCATCCAAATATATCAGTGACGCATCCCAAACCTTAGGTATAACTCTGCGATACAAATCAACCAACGCCAAAGTTCCACTAGATGCATTCTCATAAAAAGGAACTAATTTCTCATGCTTAAAATATAACTGACTTTCTCCATCTGGTAATTTTCTTAAAACCAGCTCACATTCTATACCCATCGCATTCAGAAAATCTTCTAGATCCTTTAATCTTTCCGGATTCTCTAACGATTCATAAAAAGTCCTATACATGGATCTTACACGATAAGGAGCTCCATTTCCAACATTAATCATTACCATTCTTCTGACATAATTAGCCAAACGAATCAAAATGGAATCATTCTTCAAGGCAACATTACTGATCAACCATCTAAGAAATGGTAATTTGGGTTCATTATTATCTGCCATCTCCCCACTATTATCTAATGCTTGTAAATATCTTTCAAATTTGGCAGTATCTGCATCAACATCTTTCAAATTTTCAAAATGATACTCGTTATTTAAAAAATCACATCTAAATATTAAAACACCATTCACAATAAGTTCTTCATCTCGAAGTTCTATATCAGAAAAACGAGTATACTGATAAATCATCTCATCATCATTAAAACAAAATGTATAGGAAAATTTTGCAGCATCTTCTTGGGAATCTGCATTAAGAAACACTCCATTCTCTGTCAATCCTGAGCCACTAAACATAGTAGGACCAATGTCCATAATCGCTCTTCCTAAATTAGTTTTTCCCGTTGCATTTCGACCATAGATTAACATTTTGGCAATCACACCATCTGCGATACAATCTGTGCTAAACTGATAACCTGCAACATTTTCAAAATCTATCTTTATTTCATCCCTGAAGTTTTTATAATTCTTAAGCGCAAATTTCTTTAACATAAAGTTTCCCTTCCTTTCAAACGATACCTGCACATACCCTACGTTATAGTATACCCTATTCTTGTCCTTTTTGCAATGTGTCGCCGTAAAAAAATTACGGCAACAGGATTTTGGTGCTATTTTATGCGCCTGTACCACCAATATATCCCTTTTTTTTACAAAAAAAGCACCCAACCCCTCACTCAAAGGGATTGGGCACTTTTCACGTGTCAAATCAAAACCTATATCAAATTAGTTGGTAATGGTCTGCTCTGTCTCTTTATCAAATACATGAATTCTCTCAGGATTCATAGCAAGTTTGATGTGGTCGCCCATACGTGCGGTTGTTCTAGGATCAACCTTAGCTGTTACAGCGTTGCCTGCAACATCACAGTACAGAAGTACTTCAGAACCTAACAGTTCGTATCCGTTTACATCAACCTCAAAGGTTGCATCCTTATGAGCCTCAAGAGACATCTGAGAGTCATCAATATTCTCAGGTCTGATACCCATAACAACGGTCTTTCCGTCATATCCGCCTTCAACCAATTTCTTAGCTTTTGCAGGAGGAAGTACAATGTCTGCACCCTCGAAGGAAAGAGTAACTTTCTCACCTTCTACTTTACATACAGTGTCGATGAAGTTCATCTGCGGAGATCCGATGAATCCGGCAACGAATAAGTTGTTCGGCTCATTGTATAATTTCTGCGGAGAATCAACCTGCATGATAACACCATCTTTTAATACAACGATTCTGGTACCAAGTGTCATAGCCTCTACCTGGTCATGTGTTACGTAGATGATGGTTGCTTTCAATCTATTAT
>JAGASC010000262.1 GCA_017621905.1 Roseburia sp. | reverse complement strand
CGGGCCAAATCAAAATTTTCCACTCTTTCTACGGAGTCATCTGCATTCAGCGCAATCAGGTCATCATTTGTCTGCCCAAATGACAAGGCGCGGATATTTTTCACGGTTCCGTGCTTCACATCGCCGCCGAAATGAAGTCCATCCTGGTTTGCACCGAACTTGTCACTGATAAAGCTGATATCTTCAATAGCAAAATGATGCAGTTTGCTCATCCGCACATAGTATGTGACGGAGTTCGCCAGTACCATGTCTTTTAGAACAAGTCCATCTACATTTACAAAATTGAGTAAGCTGCCGGAGTACCCTTCTTGATCGAAGATGTCAGGTTTTTCATGTTCCTTTGCTGTGTTGTTGCCGTCCCATATTCCACCTGTGATCTGAATGCTCCGGTTTCCGTTTTTTACATCGGCATTACTCAGAAGAAACTCGTTTCGTTTCTTTCCAGCCTTACTTTTCATGATAATTTTTGCAGTTTTATCCGCAGAAATACTTGTGTTTGAAGAAACCTTCAATGTCTCAGAAACACAATAAATTCCCTGCGGAATTACAATTTCTTCCGCGCCGCTGTCGAGTGCAGCCTGAATTGCTGCATAATCATCACAAATCCCATCTCCTACAGCACCATAGTCTAAAACCGACTTCACCATTTTCAATTTATTCCTCCTGCTCATATCTTTGCTTTTTTCTTTGGGAACAATTCATAACGCCGAACTGATATTTTATTCATGACAAAAGAACGTTCCAAAAGCGTACTTTCTATTGTTTATCCACGCTGCGCAACTATCATAGTTGGCATTTGTTGATACATATCTTATCTTCTTATAACACACTTCAGTATTCAAGTCAAAATAACAGTGTGTTTTTCCTATTTTCCCAGCCTTTAGGGGATATAGAAAAAATTAGGTAACTGTTCAGGTCACAGTTACAAAATTAGTTTTCTTTACCGAGTAAATAAGCCCCTCACGGGGCTTATTTACTCATCTGTTTCCAATTACTTGCAACTGTTTTTCGTACCATTACAGCTACAATTATCTTTCCACTTTTCTTTTACGATAAAAGCAGAATCCGATCAATGCGATTCCAAGAAGTGCAATCATCACAAATACCGGAATGTATGCTGCTGCCTCATCACCGGTTGCCGGGCTTGCAGTACTTGCTGCATCCGTTGTACCTGTTGTACTTGTTGAATTTGTATTGTTGGAAACGCTGCCCGTCACGGTCTGGCTGCCGGAACTGCTTCCATTGCCGGAACCACTGGCACTTCCACTTCCGGTTCCGCCTGCATTTCCAGTTCCACCTTCATTTCCGGTTTCGCCTGCATTTTCGCTTCCGCCTGCATTTCCGGTTCCGCTTGCATTTCCGCTTCCACCTTCGCTTCCGGTTCCGCCTGCATTTCCGTTTCCACCTTCGCTTCCCGTTCCCGGGTTCATAAGGTCTGCATATGCTTTCTCTGCTTCCTCCAGAAGATCATCATTTTCCACGATTGCCTTCTGCGCATCAGTCAACGCGTCATATGCTTTTCTTGCCGCTTCGATTGCGTTGGCACTATCTTTGGTCACTTCACCGATTGCAAGAATCAGTTCATCTACCTTCTGTGCCTCCACCAGATCCCCGGTAGGAATACTGATGCTGATCTTATCAAGGCTTGCTCTGGTATCCGGATCCTCAGCTCCGATGGAATCAATCTCAACTTTTACAAGCGCAGTATTTGCCGTGATATCATCTACATGAATTGTTTTGGCTGTTTGCCAAACTCCATCATCCACAATCTCGTTCAGCAGTGTCCAGGTTTCTCCGCCATCCACAGACAGATATAACCTCAGGGAAGTTCCCATAATCGCTCTTGCAGCATATTCAATGGTAATATCTCTGATTTCCATATCGCCATCCTGCTGAATCTCCCAGATTATGGAGCCCAACTCTTCCTTCTCAAGTGTAGTTGCTACCTGATTTGTGTAGTTGGTATCCAGATCACGGATATGAAGATTTTCCACGCTGTAGCAATCGCCAAATTCACCATCTTCAAAATCTACATTTACAACCGTCTTGTTATAGTCATCCTTGTAGACCTTGATTGCCTTTGTAGAGGTATCTTTCCATACATACGGGGAATAGGAAATCTTAATCTTATCACCCTCTACTAAACCGTAGTCTGTCAAATCGGAGGTTTTTACCGCACCGCCGGTCATAGTCGGATAATCAAATGCTGTAATCGCACACAGTTCAAACTCGCGAATATTTCCATCTGTATCTTTAATCGTGATGTAAGGACTCTCCAATCCTACCGTTCCGTCTACCACCGGATAGGTAATGGATACGACTCTTCCCACTACATCGCCATAGGCAGCCTTCACTTCAACAACCTCGTCTGCCTCATTTAAAGTAAGCTCTACCAAATCATAGGCCTGAAGCTCGCTAATTTCCACTTCGGTTCTGCTGCTTTCATCTCCGTCTAATGCTCTGGTGATCACACAGTCCTCTGCCAGCTTCAAAGATACATAATTTACATACTCACCAATCTCTGCATCCTGGGAAGCGACCTGGATATATCCATCGCTTACGCCCCTGTATGCAGCCTCAAACTGATCCGGATAATCCTTCTCATGGTAAGGAGCCGCTTTCAAGGTGGCAGTGCCGGACTCGCTGCCGCCCTTGGTAAACTCGTAAATGCCTTCACCAAGATCTTTTACGGTGTAAGAAGTTACGCCATCCCAGGTCACCTTCACGCCATCTGCATTTTCTGCTGTAAGTTTCAGCTTTAAGGTATCTCCTGCCTCGTACAAAGTAATATTTACTGCATTTTCTGCCTCAATTGTTACCGGATAGTCAAGCAGCTGGCTTGTTCCGGATACCGCAAAATCAATCGGCAGAGATGCTGTACTCTGTACTTTCATTAACAGGTTGTAAGCTGTCTTATAACGTCCATTTTCATAGGCTTCTTTTGCTGCTGCATAATCAGCTTTTGCACTTTCAATAGTAATGGTTCCGTCCAGTTCCTTAAACAGACGTTCCACATCTGCACGCTTTGTGATCCACAGGGATCTGGTACGGCTTACCACATCCTCCGAAATCTCACTTAACGGGCTGTCCTGTGCCTCTACTAAGGAATAATCCGTGCTCTTTATATTGAAAAGAATCGCATAATCAGCGCCATACTTATACAGCTGGCTGATGACAGCAAAGTTGCTTACGGCACTTCTTTCAATATTTACATCTGCATAGGTTCCTCTTGCAAGAACATACTGCAGTTCTACGTCTGACAAGCTGTCCGGACGTGAATACTCCAGACCGAGACGCAGGTTGTCAACGATATGGCACTCCCAGTGCGGATAGGTCACACCGTCAAATTCTTCATATCCGCCCTGCACATGGCTGTAGGATTTTTCTGACATCTGGGTTGTAGGATAGGTCACCTCGCCGTCCACGATTATGATGGCGTCATTTCCAAGTCCTTCCTGGACAGCTTCACCCTCTGCCTCAATGTAGGTCGTATGATTATAGAACAGCCACAGCTGCTCTTCTGTGGATAATCCGTCGGTAGGATCCAATGTAAATCCTTCTTTTGCAGCTGCCTGAATCACAGTATAGGAAAGGTCAGCTCTTCCTGTCACGGTAGAGGAATTATAATGTGAATATGCCCAGTAAGTCGGCTCATTTTCCAGGAAAATGTTTACATCCACATCATTTTTTTCTGCTGCATATTCTGCTTGTTTCATGGCAATATAGTCAGAAATCTTTTTCAGTTTTTCATTACGGACCTGGTTGTACCACTCTTCATTCATGGACAGCCACGGCGTACTGCTCCACATATTCGGGGTAGTCAGCTGCCAAATACCCTGCCCATTTACATTGTCCGGATCGTAGATGATCTGCTGATAAGCAAGGTCTTTCCAGAAACCGCCCTTACCGTCCATACCGCCGGAGGTTCCGCTCCACCAGGAATTCAGGTTAAGGTATAATGGCATATCTGCTTCCGCGGACAAACGCATCAAATGATCTAAGCGCTCGTAGAGCAGTTCTTCTTCCCAGATCATGTAATAGATATCAAATGACATTCCAATGGTATATTTATCATAGTCGCTGTAATTTTCTTTATAGCTCAATACCGTTGCCAGGTCTGTCTCGTAATCCTGATATTTCACCGGCAGAGTAAACAGTACAAACTCCATCGGAGTATAGACATCCTCTTCCACCATCAAAGCATCCAGGTTCTCATAGAACCAGATGGACTCAAAACGGATGGCCTGCTCACCATTGTTTGTGATGGTTACTATATTTTCTTCCTGAAGATTCTTCTTGTTAAAGTCTACCCACACATGAATTGCACCTTCGGAAAGCGGTGATACCGTTCTCTCCTTTACTGCGGTTCCATTCAGCGCAACGGTATAGCTGATGTCACTGTCTCCATGCTTGTGAATCTCACGGATTTCCATCGCCGGATTGGTGTCACCCAAAAGCTCTGCCGGCAGCTTAAACTCCATGGATTTTCCCGGCTCCAGCACAGCAACGTTATAGCCCTCTGACACATGGCCTGCCTCTGCCGTAATTTTCTCCCGGCTAAGTCCGTCACTTGTCAGGTCATATTTATCCTCCGCGCCGATCTCCCAGTGAATCACCTGGCTATCAACCTGATCGGTGGGATTTGGATCTATATCAGAACCTTCTGCATCATCCGGCTTTGCTACTAATGTTGTACCGGCAACACGAATATTGAACAGTGCAGCCCAGTCTGCACATGCGGTGCTCGGGAAGGTTGCTTTTACATATATTTCGGCCCAGTCTGCCACCATGTCAGCGATATCAATCTTAACATCGGTACCGCTGGCAGCTTCTTCTACTGTATAAACATCCGTGTATGTGCCGTCCTTTGCATCGGAAATAGAAAAGCTTACTGCTGTACCGTAACAATAGCGACCATTTACAATCAGCTGCTTAATAACAGCCCCATCCTCCGCTGGTACTTTAAAGATGGCATAACCGCCTTCCTTCGTACTATACAGAGCACTTCTGGTACTGTGATTGCTTGCACTGTAACCATTCGTTCCAAACCAGCCTGCGGATGCCTGCATGGAAACGTTATTTGTCTCCACAAGATTAGCATCCCAGTTCTCAGCCTCAGTACTGCTTGTGATCCAATCACTGTCATTATAAGTAAAATCATTTGCTGCAAAAACTTCGTAGGAAACCGGTGCCTCTACCGCTTCCACTACAACATTTACTGTGCCAACGGCACGAATATTATACAATGCAGCCCAGTCTGCACATATCGTGTTGGGGAAGGTTGCCTTTACATACACTTCCGACCAGCCTGCTGCTATATCGGTAACATCAATCTCAACATCTGTTCCGCTGGCAGCTTCTTCCACTGTATATATATCGGTATAAGTACCGTCCACTGCATTGGAAATAGAAAAGCTCACTGTTGTTCCGTTGCAATAACGCCCATTGACAATCAGCTTCGTAACGGCTGCGCCTGCTTCCATCGGAACTTTAAAAATGGCATAACCGCCTTCTTCCGTACTGTATAATGCACTTCTGGTACTATGGTTGCTTGCGTTGTAACCATTTGTT
>JAGASC010000261.1 GCA_017621905.1 Roseburia sp. | reverse complement strand
TGGAAAATCAATGATGAAGTGCTGAGAGCGTTATTGTGAAAGGAGCAGATATGAAAAAACAAATACTATACCAATGCGAATACTGTGGTACGCAATTTAATGATGAGAAAAAGGCTTTAGAGTGTGAGGGATTCCATCATACTGCAAAAGAAATTAAAAATGCTAGTTACCACAGAGCAATGTCAATAAGAGATGGCTATCCAGATGTTCTTATGGTCAAATTTGAAAATGGAGAGGTAGAGAGATATAAGCGTATATCGTGAAAGGAGCAGATATGATAGTAAAAATACTGAAATTATTATTAAAAATCGAGAAGTGGGCATTGGACAAATGCATTGGCAAGAATTGTGTGGAATATGAGGATTATCTCTATGCAATCAAGAAGCACGAAAAAGAGATTGATAGAATCGCAAGGGAAAGTAGGATGTGAAAGGAGCAGATATGCAAGAAGCATTTGAGAAGATAAAAGAGCGGTTGGAAGAACTGAAACATGACAATCCAATGGTAACAGATAATTATGTGTTGCGTAGACACGTAATCGAAATCGTCAACCAGGTGGCAGAGGAATATTCAGCAACTGAAATAGTCAGAACGGACAGACTAGAATGTGAAGTTCCGAGTGATTATTTTGGTCAGATTAAAGAAGTCCGTGTAATTGATGAACGGACAGAAGAAGAGAAAGTGTTTAAGGAAGTAGCAGAGGAATACTCCGAATGTTATAAGGATTGTAAACAGTGCGAAGCTTATGACAAAGAAAAACACCATTGTCCAAAGTTTTGTAAAGTAATCAGAGAAACGGTGGCAGAGATTAAAGAGGATTTTGCGACCGACACAGATGTCGCCGACAAAGATGTCGGGAACAATGGGTGGATTTCTGTGAGTAGTGGGAAGTTGCCAGAACGTGAAATGCCGTGCTGGATAGCTAATAAATGGGCAGATGGTTCAATACACACGGTACTAGATGTTTATACTGATGGTGGCGAATGGTTTGAAACAAAATCCGATAGTGTGATAGCATGGATGCCGATTAATGAACCAGAACCATATCGGACGGAGGGAGAATAATTATGAGTATAATAAGCGAAGAAGTAAAAGCACTGAGAAATGTAGCACAGGCATATAGCCATAATGGTATTGGCCTAGTATTAAAACACGCTGCTGATACAATAGAAGAACTGTCAGCCAAGCTTTCAGCTGCAAATATGGAGCGGTCTACGGCGTATTATAATAATGGCTGGATTCCTTGCAGTGAAAGACTGCCGGAACCAGGAGAAATCGTTATAGTGTACCAGGAATATAGCTGGGAGCGATTTGAAGATGCAGCTGTGGTGACTATTGGCAGATTGAAGCCAGGGAATAGACAATATTGGGAGTTTCAGTATTACCGCCCGGATTTTCGTACAGGAACAGTTATGGATAATGATATCATTTGTCCGGGGAATGAGTATGTCCTTGCCTGGCAGCCTCTTCCAGCACAATATCAGCCGAAGGGAGAATAGTTATGTTTGAAATAGGAGCTAAATTAATAAGAATCCAAACAGGGCAGAAATATGTTATTGAAAGCGTTGACAAGATAAAACGAATTGGGAGTTTATTCAAAAAAGATACTTGGTACAGTTTAAAACAGATTAATGGCAATGTGGATCTGATGGTAAGAGATGATGAAATCAAAAAATTATTTGCACCCATAAAGAAGACTAATTATGATCACATTCATTCGATGGATATGAAAGAGTTGGCAAAAGTTATCATGTGCCCTCATGCAATGGGTGACGATTGTGAAGAATTTGCAAAGTCAATCGGGAGCAACTGTAATGAGTGCTGCTTAAAATGGCTACAGTCAGAAGTGGAGGAAGATAAATAAGTGTCAAACATTAGAAACACATCTTTAAAAAAATACAATATAAGTCCACATAGGTTTATGGAACTGTATCATTATTGTTTGCAGTACAATGAATGGAAAGATGAGTTGAAATATAAATGCGATACGGTACGTAGTATGGAAATAACAGACATGCCCGTGGCTCATAATAATTCAGATGTCACACGAAACTTGGCAATGCGCAGGGCTGAGCTAAGTAAAAAATGCGAACTGATAGAACAAACGGCCATTGAAGCGGACCCAGAAATTTACCAGTATATCCTCAAAGCGGTAACAAACGAGGGGATTACATACAATTATTTGAAAATGGTTTGTAATATTCCATGTGGCAAAGACATGTACTATGACAGGCGGAGAAGATTTTACTGGTTATTGTCACAAAAAACATAAATAACCGTAATCAGAGGACAAGTCAATGTGCTACAGTGGTACCATTGAAGAAGAGTTGAGGGAAGACCTTGGCTCTTTTTTTGTTTGAGGTGAATGCATGAGTAATACCGGAGCAGAACGATACGGCACCCATCGCGGTGCTTTTGAAAAGAATAAGAAAAAGATTATGGCAACACAAAAGGTATGCGGGATATGCGGAAGACCTGTTGATTTTAGTCAGAAATACCCGCATCCATTATCACCGTGTATCGACCATATAATTCCAATTGCCCGGGGTGGTCATCCAAGTGACATAGATAACTTGCAGTTGGCTCACTGGACATGCAACCGGCAGAAGGCTGACAAGCTTGTCGGAACAAACAGAGAAACATGCGCAGAGCAGGAAGAAATATTGAGCAACAGAATACTGCCTCAGTCGATGGACTGGAGCACGTATCGAGGATGATGCAATAGGGGTACCCCTCCCCCTCCGGGGTGCGCTCCGACCTTCCCGCCGTCACTGCACAAATTTCTCGCGGAGAAAATTTTTTTAAAAAGGAGAACAGAAAAAAAATGGCAGAATATAAAGGCATCGCATATCTGCGCAATAAGCTAAACGGTAAGCGCGATAGGGTGCTTACAAGATATAAATTCTATGAGATGAAGAACATGGTAAAAGACCTGGATATTTCTACGCCGCCGGATTTAAAATGGATGCACTCAGCATTAGGATGGTGCGGAAAAGCGGTCGACAGTCTGGCGGATCGGTTGGTGTTCTATTCTTTTGACGAAGACAACTTCAATCTGACAGAAATATTTCAGATGAACAACCCAGACGTGCTATTTGATAATGCTGTATTGTCTGCACTGATTTCTTCGTGCTGCTTTGTGTATATCTCAGCAGACGAAACGGGATATCCCAGATTGCAGGTGATTGACGGCGGAAATGCCACCGGTATTTTAGACCCGATTACCGGATTGCTGAAAGAAGGTTATGCAGTCCTGGAGAGAGATGAAAACGGAAATCCTGTTTTAGAGGCTTGGTTTACATCTGGAAAGACGGAATATATCCGGAAAGGACAGAGCAAGACCCAGGTCATTGCTAATAACGCACCATATCCTCTGTTGGTTCCCATCATCTACAGGCCGGACGCAGCAAGACCATTTGGACATTCCAGGGTAAGCAGGGCATGTATGGATATTATGGGATCTGCAATCAGGACCATTAAGCGTTCGGAGATAACGGCGGAGTTTTACAGCTTTCCGCAAAAATACGTTACAGGATTGCATGAAGATGCAGAACCAATGGAAAAATGGAAAGCAACAGTATCAGCGATGCTGACCTTTACAAAAGACGAGGACGGCGACAAGCCAACGTTAGGGCAGTTCACGCAGCAGAGCATGAGCCCACATATTGAGCAGTTAAGGATGTTTGCATCTCTGTTCGCCGGAGAGACGGGATTGACACTAGATGACCTAGGGTTTGTCTCTGAGAATCCATCTAGCGCCGAGGCGATAAAAGCATCTCATGAGAATCTGCGCTTAACAGCCAGAAAGGCCCAGAGAAATTTCGGGAGCGGTTTTCTAAATGTCGGTTATCTGGCGGCCTGTCTCCGGGATAATTTCCCATATCAGAGGAGGCAGTTGTATTTGACAAAGCCGACTTGGGAGCCAATTTTTGAGCCAGACGCCGCAATGTTGTCAAGTATAGGTGATG
>JAGASC010000019.1 GCA_017621905.1 Roseburia sp. | reverse complement strand
TATGAGTTGTATGCGCTCCATGGTTATAAGCGTGCCGACATCATAAAATTTCAGGAAGACCTGCAGAAAATCAGCCCGGGAGCAGAGGTGGAATTATACCATCAAATGAATCAGGTGTTTATAAAATATGATGGAATGGAGGAGAGTCCTCTTATTTCAGATTTCATACAGTTGATGCCGGAAAATGACCGGGAGAAATTTGTGGGTACAGCGCCGTCTATAGAAAAGCAGCTATTGCTGAATATAAATGCGGATGATTTTGAGCCAATCGTGGGAAGTATGGGAACAACGCTGTATACGGTAGATAATCTGGATGATATTTATGATAAAATTATAGATGCCGTAACGGTGGGAACATTAGATGAAAAGGAGTTTCTTGACGGAGACAGCGTGATTTTGGCAATTCCAATGTACCGACAGGAGACAGCGCGGGAATATGAAGCGATGGACGTGAAGATACCGGACAGCGTGGAAGATTACCAGATGTTTGAATATATTCTGGGAGGTTTCGGTGGTTATGAATTTTCCTATGATGGCAATCTGGAAGCCTATTATGAGAAAGATACCAGTATAGAACCCGGAGAATCATTGATTCTATATAAATGGTATGAACAATTCGGGTCGGCGTATTCGGGGGTAGCTTACAGCTGGATAGATGCAAAAGTAGGAGGAGTTATTTATTATACAAAAGACTCGGCATTGTATCCGTTTCTGGCGGAAAAACGGGGCATTTCTATTATCGGTTCCGATATTTTTATGAAGAAAATATCAGGGAATGTGTTTTATAATCCGGTAAAGGTGGGAGAGGATTTTAACGGAGGCGAGGAGCAGTTTGCTTATATCCTGTCTCAGTGCCCGACCATTTATGGAGAGACACATCTGAATATTTATACTTCGGATGGAGCTAACGCCGTGGAGAACGCGGCGCAGATTGCAAAGATTGGAAAGCAATATGGATTTACTTTTGTCAATTATAATGAGGAAAACTGGAACATCTATTATCGGGCATTGAACAATGCATTGATATTGGGAATCCTCGGCGGAACGTCACTGCTGATCGCTCTTATGATTCTCTGGAATATTCATATGTCCGCTTTTGAGCAGGAGCGGAAGCGTATCGGTGTGCTGCAGGCACTGGGAGTTACCAACCGGAAAATTGCATGGATGTATTGGAAAGACGGAGTGAGGAATGCTGCGGGTTCCCTGCTGATTTCCCATATTATTCTGTTTGGTATTATTTATCTGGTACAGGACGGTATTCTGTATCTGAAATATTATCCGTGGATGGCACACATCGGGATTTGTATACTTTATTTTCTGTTGTCGGTTTTTGTTTACTGCGGACCAATCAGGGAATTAAAGAAATATGCGCCTACGGAGAATATTTCGGCGTAGATGAGTAATTTGGCAAATGATTGAAGTGAAGGAATGGATCCTTCGGCAAGGAGGAAGAAATGGAAATCGTACTAAGAGCAGAAAAAATAGAGAAAATATATGGAAAAGACAGTCTAAGTGTCCGGGCTCTGCAGGATGTGGACTTGGAAATTGAAAAAGGTGTGTTCTATGCCATCATCGGAAAAAGTGGTTCCGGAAAATCGACGCTGCTTCATATTTTAGGCGGCCTGGATAAACCAACGGGAGGCAGCCTTTATCTGGAGGGAAGAAAAGTATCGGAATTAAATGACAACGAGATGGCGCTGGTGCGCCGCAGGAGAATCGGCTTTGTATTTCAATCCTTTAATTTGCTGGAAGAGCATACGGTGTTGGAAAATATTTTGCTTCCTATCGATTTGGACGGAAAAAAGCCGGATAGGGACTATGTGAATCAGGTTATTGATTCTTTGGAACTTCGTGACCGGCTTGCCCATTACCCGGATGAATTATCCGGCGGACAGAGACAGCGCGTGGCGATTGCGAGGGCGTTGGCGCCAAAGCCAGCGATTATTCTGGCGGATGAGCCTACCGGAAATCTGGATGCGAAGACCAGTAACGAAGTGCTGGAGCTTTTGAAAAAATCAGCCAGGGAATTTAACCAGACCATTGTACTGGTTACTCACGATATGGAAATTGCCCATCAGGCGGATCGGATCATTACCATATCGGACGGAAAGATTGTATCGGTTTCTAGTCAGCGATAGAGGAAAATAGATTAACTTTATTGTTGCATTGTGAAAGCAGTGCTTCTATGAATTAATTATATGCAGGAGTAAAGTCAGCAAGGTCAGATAGATTTACGAAAAATCATTGCCTGTGGACAGCTTTTGCGCTATTATAGGAATAGTCTCTTGTAACGGCGTGACATAGAAATTTCCATGTAACTTGGAATTAATATTGCATTTTATGCCGTTGCTAATGATCGGCGGAAGCGAGGTACTAAACTATGATACTATTTTATATACGACATGGAGATCCAATTTATGATCCCGATTCCCTTACAGCGCTCGGAAAAAGGCAGGCTGAGGCAGTGGCAAAACGCCTTGCACTTTATGGGGTGGACCGCATTTTCTCATCCACATCCAATCGCGCGATTCAAACGGCCGAACCTACAAGCGAGCTTACGAAAAAAGAAATTAACTTGTTGGATTTCTGTAATGAAGCGCATGCATGGAACGAATTTACTATCCTGAATGAAAACGGTGACAGACAATGGCTATTCCACAATAATAAAGCAATACAGCTGTTTATGAGTCGAGAAATACAGGAGTTGGGAAAACAGTGGTATGATCATCCTGTATTTAAAGATGATAGGTATAGGCAGGGAGTAGAAAGAATAAACAGAGAAACGGATGCTTTATTGTTATCGCTCGGATACGAGCATATTCGTGAGGATGGTATATATAAAGCAGTCAAACCAACGGATGAGCGTGTGGCATTATTCGCACACTAGGGATTTGGGATAAGTTTTCTGAGCAGCCTTTTGGATATACCGTATCCGCAATTCAGTGCACATTTTGATATGGGTCATACAGGGATGACAGTAATTGAGTTTCAGGATCATGATGGAATAGTTATTCCGAAGGTCCTTATGCTTGCCAACGATTCGCATATATACAAAGAGGGATTGCCTACACTATACAATAATGAGATTAGATTCTAATTGATTTGACTTGTATTTCTTGTAACGAGACGATATTGTATATGTGTCGTGAAAGGAATAAAAGCCATTTTACATACAAAAGAATAGATAGCACAATTAGGAGGCAACATGGATTTCAGTAAAGTACAGAGCCTGATGGATGAAGCGGTAAGAGAACATCAGG
This sequence comes from Roseburia sp., assembly GCA_017621905.1. Taxonomy (GTDB): domain Bacteria; phylum Bacillota; class Clostridia; order Lachnospirales; family Lachnospiraceae; genus Roseburia. The sequence continues at coordinate 3,083 of JAGASC010000019.1, read as the reverse complement.
TTCCAGGATCAGACATTGCAGTAACACTCAATGGGAAAATAGCATACCGCTATCAAAATGGAACAAGTGATGATGAGAAACGTATACCGGTAAAAGGAGATGAATTATACTTTTTATATTCGGCAACAAAGGTAATCACTTGTACCGCAGCGTTACAGCTACTAGAAAAGGGAAAAATAAGTCTCGACGACCCGGTTTCAAAATACATACCGGAGTACGGTAACCTGTGGGTCAAAACCGTGGAAGGTACAAAGAAAGCAGAGAAACCTCTCCTGCTGAAACATCTTTTTACAATGACCTCTGGATTGGACTACAATCTTGCCAGCGAAAGTATTTTAAAACAGAAGGCATCAAATCCAAATTCATCCACCTTGGAAATGGTAAAATCATTTGCAAATGAGCCACTGGGATTTGAACCCGGAACCCATTATTGCTACAGTCTCAGCCACGATGTCCTCGCAGCAGTGGTTGAACTTGTTTCAGGTATATCCTTTGGCCAGTATCTGAAAAAGAACATATTTGACATCTGTGGAATGGAACATACGGGATTTGCATTAAATGACGAAGCTAGAAGCAGAATGTGCAGTCAGTATGAGTTCAACGAACAATCCGGCATGGCAAAATTGATTGAAAAAGAAAATCCTTTTATCCTTACCCCGTCTTACGAAAGCGGCGGTGCCGGTCTGATATCCTGTGTAGATGATTACTGCAAATTTGTAACAGAGATGGCAAACGGAAACAGACTGCTAAAATCGGAGACCATCAATCTGATGCGCCAGGATCACTTGGGAGACCAGGCCAGGGAGGATTTTCAGTCTGTAAAAAAAGGTTACACCTATGGACTTGGCGTGAGGACCGATGCTGCCGGTTGTTTTGCAGCAAAAGGAGAGTTCGGCTGGGACGGAGCGGCAGGAGCTTATGTGATGATCGATCCGGACAACCATATCGCCATTTTTTATGCCACACATATCAGAAACCATGGTGTCTACTTGTATGAAACATTGCATCCGGCAATCCGGGATGCGGTTTATGCGGTGCTGGCAGAAAATAAATAGTAAAGAAGCTTGGATTGCATGTGTTCTGACCGGAGCAGAGGGCGCAGAAAAGATAGTGGACGGAGAAATTATATCAGCATCTATTTTGTCTCATATGAGAATAGATGGAAATACCAGAATTTTGTTCCTGACCAATATGGGCGGAAAGAAGTATGTAGGAAAGGCATCCTTCCAAAAGTCAGCCGTGTGGAAGTGGCAAATCCGGAGGATGGAACAATTTCGGATTGTGTCGTTACATACGATGGCGAGGAATGCCGGATACCGGTAAGCTTGCGGCCGTACCAGGGAATCTGTTATATCATAAAAGTCTGAAGTCCTTGATTCTACTAGCTTTTTTCTTTGTGCAATTTCACTATATGCAAAACTTATAAAAATATGTAGAGGGCTTGTATTTTTGCTGGCGACACGATATAGTGAGTGTGTCGTTGAAGGAATACAAGCTATTTTGCATATTCAAATGAAGTTATGGTTACTGGAACGGAGTGAACAGTAACAAGTTATGCAGGCTTTTATGGGTAATAACAAATTTGCTATTGAAATAAATAAATGGCTGTGCTAATATCTAATCAAGGAGTGAATTATGTACGATATCATATTTTATGAAGATAAAAATGGTAGGAAGAAAATTGAGGAATACATATTAACTTTAAAAAATAAAGCAGATGCTGGAAATAAAGATGCAAGAATTAATTTTAATAAGATAGTTGCATATATAGATTTGTTGGAAGAGATTGGTACCAGGGTAGGGGAGCCGGTTACAAAACATTTGGAAGGTGAAATTTGGAAATTAAGACCATTGAGCAATCGAATCTTATATGCATATTATGAGAATAATTCATTTATACTTTTACATCATTTTAAAAAGACTACAAAAAAAAACACCAAAGCGAGAGATAGAACAAGCAATCAAAAATCTAGAAGATTATAAGGAAAGGCATGGTAAATGATTATGGCTACTACATGGAAAGACGTACGAAGTGAATTGCATATCGGTGCAGAAGATGAGGCAATTATTGCGTTGGAAAAAGATTTGATTAAGACCATGGTCAAGATTCGCGAAGAACAGGGGCTGTCTCAGGCACAGCTAGCCAAGATGTGTAATGTAAAGCAGCCTGTCATTGCCAGAATGGAGACAGCAGTTCATTCTCCGCAGATCGATAGTCTGCTTAAAGTTCTAACACAATTGGGGTATACATTAAAGATTGAACCACTTGTAAAAAAATCGGTCTAAGGAAAAAGAATGTAGACTTGCCTGTTGTTTTTCAATAACTTATGCAACATTATTTATGATTTAAAATTTATAAATTCAATTGCATATTTTCACGGTGAACGGTAGTGTGGATGATAATATAGGCTATCGGAAAATTTATAAAAAATAGAAAACGACTTGCATTTCTCATGCCTACAGGATATAGTGAACGTGTACGCGAAGAAATGCAAGTCATTTTGCATACGTCATATTGAGGGAAAACGTGAATAACCGGCAGAGATCCGGTTATTACAGAAAAGCAAATATGGAGGAAAACACAAATGATTTACGAAAAAATTAACCTTGACAAAGAGGACGAAAATGTATTTTTGGAAGTGTATGCTGCAGATAAGTTAGAAGGTTTTACCAGAAATGCCATTCTTGTGATTCCAGGCGGCGGATATGGCTGTGTATGCTCTGACCGGGAGGGAGAGCCCATCGCTTTGGCTTTTATGCCATATGGATACAACGCTTTTGTGCTGCATTATTCTGTACATGATAACAGCGATAAAGTATTCCCTGCGCAGCTGATACAGGCATCCATGGCGATGAAGTATATCAAGGATCATGCAGAGGAATACAATATCAATCCCGACAAAGTCTTCGTGACAGGCTTTTCCGCAGGTGGTCATCTGACAGCAAGCTTAGGAACCATGTGGGATAGAAAAGAAATATACGAAGCAATTGATATGCCATATGGTTACAACAAACCTGCCGGCATCATTCCGGTGTATCCGGTAATTACCGGTGTGGAGGCATTTGCTCATAATGGAAGTTTT
>JAGASC010000260.1 GCA_017621905.1 Roseburia sp. | reverse complement strand
TTTACAATATCTCCGGCACCCATAGTTATCAACAAGTCACCGTTTATACAATTTTTTAATAAAAATTTTTCAATTTCTTCAAAGGAAGGGAAATAATGGGCATTTATCCCCCGTTCCTTTAACTTTGTAAGCAAATCCCTGGAGCTGATGCCGTAGGTATTTTTTTCCCTTGCAGCATAAATGTCTGCCAGTACCACCATATCCGCCATGGAAAGCACTTCTGCAAAATCATCCAGAAATGCCTTGGTTCTGGAATAAGTGTGGGGCTGGAAAGCCAGCACCAGACGCTTATGCGGATAATTTTTTGCAGCGGTCAGGGTAGCACGAATTTCCGTCGGATGGTGGGCATAGTCATCCACGATGGTGACACCGTCCACGCAGCCTTTATACTGGAATCTGCGGTCTGCGCCGCCAAAGGCAGCAAGGCCGGAGAGAATATCCTCTCTGGAAAGCTTTAATTCCAGGGCCAGGGCAATGGCAGCCAGGGCGTTGGAAACATTGTGGATACCGGGCACGTGCAGGGAAACATCCATAATTTTTTCGTCATGGTACATAGCGGTAAAAGAGGCACAGGCCTTCTCATCAAAAGTAATATTTTCCGGGTGAAAATCGCAGGTCGCCGTCAGACCGAAGGTAATCACCTTTGGCGCAAGTCCGGCTGTGAGCTCTTCATAGTCCTCAATTTCGCCGTTTATGATGATGGCACCATCTTTTCTGGTATTTCCTGCAAACTGGCGGAATGAATTTCGGATGTCCTGAATATCTTTAAAAAAGTCCAGATGCTCTGCCTCCACATTCAGGATGATACTGTATTTTGGATAGAAATGCAGAAAGCTGTTGGTGTACTCGCAGGCTTCGGAGATAAATACGTTGGACTTGCCCACCCGCAGGTTTCCCTCGATGGCTTTTAAAATGCCTCCGACGGTGATGGTGGGGTCAGCTTCTGCAGCCAGAAGAATCTGGCTGATCATGGAGGTTGTGGTAGTCTTTCCGTGGGTTCCTGCCACAGCGATGGAGTTTTGGTAATTGTCCATAATCTGGCCAAGCAGTTCGGCGCGGCTTAACATTGGCAGGCTCTTCTCCTTGGCAGCGGCAAATTCCGGGTTATCCTCCCGGATGGCTGCGGTGTAGACTACCAGGTCAATGCCTTCTATGATATTGGATGCCTTCTGCCCGTAAAATATGGTAACACCCATCTGCTCTAAATGGCGGGTCAGCTCAGATTCCTTTGCATCCGAGCCGGAAACTGCAAAATGTTCCTCTAAAAGGATTTCGGCCAGACCGCTCATGCTGATGCCGCCGATGCCGATAAAGTGGATATGTATCGGTTGGTTGAAATCTATTTTATACATATGAAAATCTTCCTTTCAAATTTCTCTAACAAAGTTAATTATAACCATATATTATGAATTTGCAAATTCTTTTGGGAGAAAATTTTTCGACAATGGGAAAATGCCCCAGAGCGAAATGAAAAGGGTGTGTAAAGTTTGTGTAATATGTCGAAAATACACATAAAAGAGCAAAAAAATTGTTAAAAATGATGTACACAGTGCAAGTGTTGTGCTATAATTTTATTAATCCAAGAAAAAATGGACCGAATAGTGCGTCGATACATCTGTTTTGATATAAAAATCGATATATCGGTGGACGAGAAAATGACAAGAGGTGATTTGACGTGATTCGAAAAGAAATGATTGCAATGCTGTTGGCCGGGGGACAGGGAAGCCGTCTGGGCGTGCTTACGGCAAGGGTTGCAAAACCGGCAGTTGCGTTTGGGGGAAAATATCGTATTATCGATTTCCCGCTGAGTAACTGTATTAATTCAGGAATTGATACGGTGGGTGTCCTGACCCAGTATCAGCCGCTGCGATTGAATTCTCATATTGGGATTGGTATTCCCTGGGATTTGGATCGAAACAATGGTGGTGTGACGATTTTGCCGCCCTATGAGAAGAGCGACAACAGTGAATGGTATACCGGTACGGCAAATGCCATTTTCCAGAACATGACCTATATGGAAAGCTATCATCCGGAATATGTGCTGATTCTCTCCGGCGATCATATTTATAAAATGGATTATGAGGTCATGCTGGATTTCCACAAGGAGAATCATGCAGATGTGACGATTGCTACCATGCCTGTACCAATTGAGGAGGCCAGCCGTTTTGGTATTGTGATTGCAGATGAAAATAAGAAGATACAGGAGTTTGAGGAAAAACCAGCCAATCCGCGAAGTAATCTGGCATCTATGGGTATCTACATATTCAGCTGGGAGGCCTTAAAAGAGGCACTTTATGCCATGAAAGATCAGAGCGGATGTGATTTTGGTAAGCACATCATCCCGTACTGTCATGAGAAAGGCGAGCGCCTTTTCGCTTATGAGTATAACGGTTATTGGAAAGATGTTGGAACCCTTGGGTCTTATTGGGAAGCCAATATGGAGCTCATTGACCTGATTCCGGAGTTCAATCTCTACGAGGAGTATTGGAAGATTTATACCAAGAGCGATATTATCGAGCCCCAATACCTTTCTCCGGATTCCGTGGTGGACAAGAGCATCATCGGAGAGGGTACAGAGGTTTACGGAGAGGTTTACAATTCCGTCGTCGGTGCCGGTGTGACTATCGGTAAAGGAACGGTGATACGGGATTCTATCATCATGAAGGATACTCAGATTGGGGAAAATGTCACCATCAATAAAGCCATTGTGGCAGAGAACTGCTACATCGGCAGCGGCGCAGTGCTCGGCGTAGGAGAGGAAGCGCCAAATAAGCTCAACGCAAGCATCTATTCCTTTGGACTTGTGACCATTGGAGAGGATTCCGTGGTTCCGGAGGGCGTGACTATCGGTAAGAATACGGCGATTTCCGGTGTGACCACCGCGGAAGATTATCCAAACGGAATTTTGGAAAGCGGTGAAGTAATCATTAAGGCAGGTGACTTGGTATGAAGGCAATAGGTATTATTTTAGCTGGCGGAAATAAGAGCCGTATGCAGGAACTATCCAATAAAAGAGCAATCGCAGCCATGCCCATTGGCGGCAGCTACCGCAGCATAGACTTTGCACTCAGCAACATGAGCAATTCTCATGTGCAGACCGTAGCCGTACTGACCCAGTACAGCGCAAGATCCTTAAATGAGCATTTAAGCTCTTCCAAATGGTGGGATTTTGGAAGAAAGCAGGGTGGACTTTATGTGTTTAACCCCACGGTTACCGTGGATAACAGCTGGTGGTACCGGGGCACTGCGGACGCCATGTACCAGAATATTAACTTTTTAAAGAAGCGTCATGAACCCTACGTAATTATTACCAGCGGCGACTGCGTTTATAAAATGGACTATAATAAGGTTTTAGATTACCACATTGAGAAAAAGGCAGATATCACGGTGGTCTGCAAGGATATGGCACCGGGAGAGGACGTGAGCCGTTTCGGTGTGGTACGCATGAATGAGGATGCGAGAATTGTCGAGTTTGAGGAGAAGCCGATGGCATCTTCCTCCAACACCATTTCCACCGGTATCTATGTGATGCGCCGAAGACAGCTGATCGAGATGTTAGAGCGCAGCGCGGCGGAGGATCGTTGGGACTTTGTAACAGATATTTTGATCCGCTACAAGAACATGAAGCTGATTTACGGATATAAGATGAAGGAGTACTGGAGCAATATTGCTACCGTGGAATCCTATTATCAGACCAATATGGATTTTCTGAACCCGGAGGTACGCAAATATTTTTTCCGGGAGGACCCGAAGATTTGCTCGAAGGTAGACGACCTGCCGCCGGCGAAGTACAACTCCGGTGCGGATGTACGCAACAGCCTGATTGCCAGCGGTTGTATCATCAACAGCAAGGTGGAGAATTCCGTATTATTTAAAAAAGTATTCGTAGGAAAAAACTGTGTCATTAAGAATTCTGTTATCCTGAACGATGTGTATATCGGGGATAATGCTCATATTGAAAACTGTATTGTGGAGAGTCGCAATACGCTAAAGGCGAATACCTATTACTGCGGAGATAACGGAATTAAAATCGTATCCGAACACAACGAGAGATACGTGTTATAACGACATGAAGGGGGACAGACGAGATGCAGATTACTGACGTGAGAATCAGGAAAGTGGAGAAAGAAGGCAAGATGAAGGCTGTGGTATCCATTACCATCGATGAAGAGTTTGTGGTACACGATATCAAAGTCATCGAGGGCGAGAAGGGCTTATTCATCGCGATGCCCAGCCGCAAGGCTGCGGACGGAGAATACCGCGACATCGCACACCCGATCAACTCCGACACCAGAGACCGCATCCAGAGACTGATTCTGGACAAGTATGAAGAGACTGTAGCAGCGGAGGAGTAGGCGTAACTGGGAAGGTACTTAAGCGGTTATGAATAAGGTGCCATGGAAAGCAGCAGCTTAGGGGTAGAGTAGGAATGGAAAGTGCGCCTGTAGGCGCGCGTGAAAAAAACGGACATCCGGGAGGGTGTCCGTTTTTTTGTGACGAAATAGAAGGTTAATCTGCGTTGATACCATGAACTGCTAAAATCTTGCGCAGGCGCTCAATGTCTTGTAAGGCAGCAGAAAGCTTTGGCAAGGTAGTTCATATACTTTAAGTATTCAATCTGTTCCTAATTCTTCTCATAATCTTTTACAAGTTCTTCGACAAGAGGCGTATCCTCCTTCGTAAGTTGGTTTGTCAAACATCGAATTTGTACAGTTTTTTCCGTATTTTGAATAAGAACCGACAAGAGAGTTGTTGTTCTAAATGCTAAAATATAGGTATTCATGAGTTTAAGAATATACTGCCATTTGCGATGGTAATTGGTAAGAAAACGTTTACTGAGACAAGGAGGAGCCAAGTTTATGAAAATGGACGAACGAAAAATTAACTGCCTGCCGGTACACATTTATGAAAACCGGGAAGAAATGGGTGTGGATGCCGCAAAAGATGCCGCTGCCCGCATCAATCGAATTATCGAAGAAAAAGGAGAAGCCAATGTGGTCTTTGCCGCTGCGCCATCTCAAGATGATCTTCTGGAAAATTTGTTAAAAGAGGATATTGACTGGACCAAGGTCCGTGGCTTTCATCAGGACGAATATGTTGGCATTGATAAAAATGAGCCCGCCGGATTTGGCAATTTTTTGCGCAGAGCTATTTTTGACAAGGTACCATTCAAGGAGCTGCATTATCTGCAGTGTGAGGCAGATGAGGCGGAGGAAAAGTGCGAGACCTATACCAAGCTGCTGAAAAAGTATCCCATTGATCTGATTTTCCTGGGAATCGGCGAAAACGGGCATTTGGCATTCAATGATCCGGCTGTGGCTGACTTTCACGATTCCAAAATGGTTAAGATTGTGGAACTGGATGAAGTGTGCCGCCAGCAGCAGGTAAATGATGGCTGCTTTCCATCTCTTGACGCGGTACCCAAAAAAGCTATGACACTGACGATGTCCTTCATTATGAATGTGCCGGAGGCTATCTGTGTAGTTCCTACCATCCGAAAGGCCGATGCCGTCTACCATGCTCTCTACGGAGAGGTGACCACAGCCTGCCCTTCCAGCATATTGAGAAACCATCCCGGAGCTGCGCTGTATCTGGATAAGGACAGTGCCAGCCGTATTTGATGTTTATTGGCTATGTGCCTAAAAGGAAGGAGATTCGATTATGTATAACAAAACTGCAGACGAGATCATGCAATTGAATCCCGAAATTGCGATTATTCCTGTTGGTTCTCTGGAACAGCATGGCCCTCATCTTCCGGTCATGACCGACTGGGCGATCGCGTCGGAACTTGGCAGGCGGGTGGCAGAGAAAATGGGAGCTTTTCTGGTGCCCGCTTTGCCCATTTCCACCTGTCGGGAGCATATGGGCAAAAAAGGTACCGTATGGATGGAACCGACCACTTTTTATCAGATGATGACGGACATGATTTTGTCTTTGAAGCTACAGGGCTTTAAAAAGATTGGTATCCTGCAGTGTCATGGAGGTATCTTCATTATGACACCGTTGGTAAGAGATTTAAACGCCAGATACAATCCGGAACTTATGGTGGCCGTGTTCGATAATATGGTCTGTGGTCCGATACTGCAACAGGAAGGCATCCTGGAAAGCTGGGAAATTCATGCCGGAGAAGGAGAAACATCTGAAATCCTGGCCATTGCTCCGGAAACGGTACATATGGACAAAGCGGTAGACTATATCCCTGATGTACCGCGGGAATATCTAAGCTACGGCAGTATTTTCCGTGCGTCGCCCACCGGGGTTTGGGGAGAGCCCACAAAGGCAACCGCGGAAAAAGGCGAAAAAATGCTCTCTCGCAGTGCGGAAATTGCAATCGAGGAGTTGAATAAGGCATTTGCCTATATGGAATCAAAAGAAAAAATGAACTACAGTAATTTTTAAGGAGTAATCTGTTATGAAAAAGCTTCGAGTATTATTGATCGGTGCGGCATTTTCTGCTGACCTTCATTCCGATGGCTATAGCCGTATTATGGATAAGGTAGAGATTGCCGGCATTTGTGACAAAGATTTAAAGCGTGTGGCGGAACTGGCGGAGCGCTATGGTTTTACCGACTATACCGCTTATGATGATATTGATACTGCCATCCGGGAGTGTGAATGTGATCTGGTGGATATCTGTATGCCCAACTTTTTACACCACGATGTGGCTGTGAAAGCAATGAAGGCAGGACATGATATTATCTGTGAGAAACCA
>JAGASC010000259.1 GCA_017621905.1 Roseburia sp. | reverse complement strand
ATCTTTATCGATGTTGACAGACACAAAGCCCTTCTTTCCGGCAATACCTGTGATGGTATATGCGGATTGGTGGCAGGTGCTTTCTACAATCCAGGTTCCGGCGTCATCAGGCGCATTGGTATTGCGGATATTAATCGGGATACCGGCCTTGCGCACCGGGAATACCGCATCCTCATGGAGCACGCTTGCGCCCATGTAGGAAAGCTCACGAAGCTCGCGGTATGTAATGGTCTTGATTGGCTTCGGATTATTGATAATACGGGGATCCGCAATCAAAAATCCGGATACATCTGTCCAGTTCTCATAGCAGCTGGCACGTACGGCCCTTGCCACGATGGAGCCGGTGATGTCAGAGCCGCCTCTGGAAAATGTCTTGATGCTTCCATCCGGCATTGCACCATAAAATCCGGGAACAACTGCTCTCTCTACGTTTTTAAGTCTCTTAGACAATACGGCGTCCGTTTTGTCTGCATCAAAATTACCATTTTCATCAAAGAAAATAGCCTCTGCCGGATCCACGAATTCATAGCCAAGGTAATTTGCCATGATGATACCGTTTAAATATTCTCCACGGGATGCAGCGTAATCTACTCCCGCCTTATTTTTAAAGTCCTCTGTGATTTTTTTGAACTCTTCCTCCAGAGACAATTTCAGGTTTAAACCATTAATAATGGTGTCATAACGATCCTTGATCTTCATCAAGGGAATACGAAAATCCTCATCCGCCTCTACCAGCTCATAACACGCATACAGCATATCTGTGACCTTTGTGTCCTTTGAATTTCTTTTTCCCGGGGCACTGGGTACCACATATCTTCTCTCTTTGTCCGCTTGTATAATTTTTCCTACCTTCGCGAACTGTTCCGCACTCGCAAGAGAGCTGCCGCCAAATTTCACAACTTTGATCATTTCTTCTGCTCCTCCGATTTACTGTTTGGTTCGAGTTAACGATATATATATTATCATAAATGTTGATTCCGTCAAATGATTTTTTCGGAAAAACGCCATTTTTTCGCAATTTTTCTGTAGTTTTGCATTTCGGGAATTGTGTTATGTCAACCAATCACCTTTTTCCTCATGTAATTTCAACAGGCCCGGCCAGCACCTCTCTGGACACATACAGAGTCATGTCTGTCCTGGTCGCCACATTCCATTTTACCAGTGTCATCCGCATATGCTCGATTTCGATGGCAGTAATGCAGCGGGGATGCACGCAGCTTCCTGCATTTATGTAGAGTTCCCCCTCTTCTGACAGCCGCGGATGGTGAGAATGGCCTGCTGCCAGGTATGTATCATGTTTTTTCGTCCAACTCACCAGACATTTTTCATACCTTTCTGTTTTCCGGTAATTTCGGGCGGCGCTGGTGGGGTCATTTACCCCGAATCGTTCCAGTGGCTTCCACAGGTAACGCACTAAGAATCGGGAGAGCCGCCAGCAGACGGAATTGAAAAAATCTGCCTGGTGACCGTGCAGCATACAGATGTCCCTGCCGCCCTCCTGATTTTCCAGTATCAGCGCCTCCGGCAGGATGTCCTGCAGTTCCATGTTGTGGTTTCCGTAAATTCTTTGGATGCGGCATTGTTTTTCAAACAGGGAAAACATCCAGTAAACATTTCCATGACAGGCTTCGATACGGGAAAGACTGCGATTTTCCCACAGTTCCTCCCCGTCTCCAAGTTCCAGATAGTAAAACCCGTGTTTCAGATAGTATTCCAGTGCAGCAAAATAGAGATGCTGGTTCTTTAAAAAATTGTCATTGTTCGTGCCTTCGCCCCGGTGGCAGTCGCTGATAACCACATAGCGGCTGCACGCATTCAGCGGCAGGTACAAGGCGCCTGCCAACGCCCTGTTGATTCTT
>JAGASC010000018.1 GCA_017621905.1 Roseburia sp. | reverse complement strand
TTCTTACTTATGACACTGTTTTTTGTTGTAAAGTGGATTAGTTTTCGATATACTTATTTATATGTTCCTTGCAGTTTCCGTCATAGCATTTAATGAATTGTTTTCGAGCATCCCGGACAAAAAATAATATGCTGACGAATGCATTAATAGTGTATCTGAATTTTTCTATATTTAATCAAAGGAATTGATGCATATGAGTATAAAAGTAAAAGTTCAAACAAAACCCCATATAAAGCGCCGCAGAATGCTTATCGGAATTTTTCTCTTTCTTTTTATCCTCTACTGGGTGATCTGTTATTTTCTGGTAAGCCTTGCGTTAGTACCTTCTTTTATGGAAAAAACAGAGGTCTTTGAAACAGTGACTGACGTCAGTGTGGAAGCATTGGTTCAGACCAGTGATATCAAAAATAACCGTTCCTCTTCTCTGAATGAGACAAAAGAATGGTTAAAAGCGGCTGAGCGCGAGACTCTCTCCATCTACACAACGGATGGCTATAAATTGATAGGCGTCATCTTTTCTCCTGAAGAGGAAACTTCTCTTTCGACAGGAAATTCTTCTTCGACAGACGATCCTTCTTCGGAGAAAAATATCACTTCGGAGAATTGTCATAAATGGGTACTTCTTCTCCATGGTTATACCGGCTGGAAGGAGGAACTCTATCCCATTGCTTATCAATATGTGCAGCAGGGATACCATGTCTTAGTTCCGGATATGCGCTGCAGCGGTGAAAGCGAAGGTGATTTCATTGGTATGGGTTGGACCGACCGACTGGATAATATGTTGTGGCTGGATGAAATCCTCTCCCGGGATCCCGATGCCCGGATTGTCATCCAGGGCCAATCCATGGGAGCAGCCTGTGCATTGATGATGTCCGGAGAAGAACTTCCCTCACAGGTTTTTGCCATTGTCAGCGACTGTGCCTATACGGATGCCTACAGTATGTTTGCAAAGCAGATGAAGGACTGGTTCGGCCTGCCTTCGTTCCCGCTTTTAGACAGTACGAACCTGGTGCTGCAGCTGCGGGGCGGTTACGATTTAAAGGATGCATCTGCACTGGAAGCGGTAAAGAAAACCGACCTTCCTGTACTGATCATTCATGGAGAGGAAGACGATATGGTTCCGGTGGAAATGGCTTATGAATTATATGATGCGGCCGGAAGAGAAAAGGAGCTGCTGATTATTCCCGGAGCGGGTCATGCACAGGCTATGGATAAGGATCCCGAATTGTATTATGATACTATCTTCTCTTTTTTAAATGAAGCGTACAACAAATAAACCATCTCTGAAAACAAAATGATAAAATTCTCCGTCAAATATGATGTGAGTAGTAACCTTTTTTATTCAAGGTTTTATAGCAAATCCAGCATTTCGCTATTGACAAATTGCATAAATGGCTGTACTCTAATATTATCTATTGTTAATTTTTTATCAAACTATACAGGAGGGTTCCTAAACCATGAGTGAATTCAATAACTTAAAACTGGAAGTTGCTGATGAGATTGCAGTACTTACCATCTCCAGACCGGCAGCATTAAACGCTTTAAACAGCGAAACATTAGATGAATTAAACGTAGCTTTGACTGAAATCGAAGCTCGTGATGACGTTAAGGTAGTGATCTTAACCGGCGGCCCGGACAAGAAGGGCAACGAATTCAAATCTTTCGTAGCTGGTGCTGATATTTCCGAGATGGTTAACTTCACCGCAGCAGAGGCAAGAGCTTTCGGTATGAAGGCTTCCGTTCCTTTCTTCAAATTACAGAATATGCGTCAGGTTACCATCGCTGCTGTAAACGGCTTCGCATTGGGCGGCGGCTGTGAGATTTCCATGGCATGTGATATCCGTATCGCTTCTAACAACGCAGTATTCGGACAGCCTGAGTGTGGTCTTGGTATCATCCCGGGATTCGGCGGTACACAGAGACTGGCTCGTCTGGTGGGCATGGGACGTGCAAAAGAAATGATCTTCACCTGCGACAATATCAACGCAGAGGAAGCATACCGTATCGGCCTTGTAAATAAGGTGGTTGCTCCGGAAGAGCTGATGGCAACTGCAAAGGCTATGGCAGCAAAGATTATTTCCAAGGGAAGCTATGCCGTATCTATCGCAAAAGCTGCGATTAACAACGGTTATGATATGGACATCAAGAATGCAGTTGAGATGGAAGCAAACCTTTTCGGTGTTACCTGCTCCACCAACGACAAAAAAGAAGGTATGTCCGCATTCTTAGAGAGAAGAGCTGCAAATCTGACTGATTTCTAAGAAATCCTGGTAACTATTCAGTACCTTCATAGTTACGACCGCAAGCCCATGAAAATCGCTACGCGATGGGGGCTTGTT
>JAGASC010000258.1 GCA_017621905.1 Roseburia sp. | reverse complement strand
AATTCCATATGCCCAGGATATGATGAATTTTATAGTGCGAAAACAGCTGGAGCGAATGTTGTCCTGGAAGGTTGGGATAAAGACAGAGTTTGCGGTCAGCGTAGGAAAGTCTGCAAAATATATGTATCGTTGGCTTACAAAAGAGGAATGGGACGGATATCTATCCACTTATGCTGTCGGAACAGTGGGGGATTGCTGGCGCGCCACATTCCGGATGTGTGATTTATTTGATGATGCAGCCAGATATGTGGGCAAAAAGCTTGGATATTGTTATAATGAGGATGAAGCAAAAAACGGCAGAAAATTTTTAGAGCATGTAAAAGATTTGCCGAAAGATGCAGCAGGAGAGACGAGTCATGCCACCAGTTAGTGTATTAATGAAACCCTCCTCCGGGATGTGCAACATGTCCTGCGATTACTGCTTTTACTGTGACGAAATGCAAAAACGGGAACAGGAAAGCTATGGCTTTATGTCGGAGGAGACTTTAAAAAATGTCATTCGAAAAACAATGTTAAAGGCAGAGGGAAGCATAAGCTACGCTTTTCAGGGTGGGGAACCCACGCTGCGAGGACTGGATTTTTTTGAAAAAGTCATCGAGTACGAGAAAAAGTATAATCGAAACGGAATTCAAGTGCACAATGCGCTGCAGACAAATGGATATGTAATCGACGAAGACTGGTGCCGTTTCTTCAAGGAGAACCATTTCTTAATTGGAATTTCAGTAGATGGGACAAAAGAAATTCATGACAGCTACCGGCACAGCAAGGCGGGAGCGCCGACCTTTGAGCGAATTTTGCTGACGACGAAATTGTTTGATACTTATGGAGTGGATTACAATATTCTTACCGTAGTGAATCAAAAAGTGGCCGACCACATCGGGGAAATCTATGGGTTTTACAAAAAACAAGGCTGGCATTATCAGCAATATATTGCCTGTCTGGACCCACTGGGGGAACCTCATGGGAAAAATGAGTATGCGCTAAAGCCGGAGCAGTACGGTAACTTTCTAATAGAACTGTTTGAATTGTGGTACGCGGACTGGAAGCAGGGAAAACAGCCATTCATTCGTCAGTTTGAAAATTACATCGCCGCGCTGCTGGGTTATATGCCGGAATCCTGCGACCAGCGGGGAACCTGCGGCATTCAGAATGTGGTGGAAGCGGACGGCAGCGTATATCCCTGTGACTTCTATATGCTGGATGAATACCGGCTCGGAAATTTTAATGAAGACCGGCTGGAGAACATTAATGAGAAAAGAAACGAGAGTGGATTCATACAGCGGTCACAGAATTTGAGCCAAGCGTGCAGGGTATGTCGATATTATAAAATCTGCAGGGGCGGATGCCAGAGAAATCGGGATTTCAATCTGCGGACCGAATGCTATGATAATTATTTTTGCACGGGCTATCAGATGTTTTTTGGCAGGTGCCTGAGCAGAATGCAGGAGATTGCGGATACTGTCTAATATTGTTAAATAGATTACAGAGGCGGATCAGCCGGGGGTTCATGTGCGCACCATAGAAGGAAAATATATTTAATCGTTACTCCTGTTCCAGAATTTCCGCAATCTTTTCTATCATTTCGTCCTCTTTTAGGCGGAATTTGATTTCCACACGTCGGGAGGCTGCCATGTCAATTGTTTCCGTGGGATTTCCTGCCGCATCCGTTTGATAGACAGGTTCACTGTAGGAGCGGCCATTTACCGTAAGCAATTGCTGCAGCTGTTCTATTTTATCCTTGCTGAGGCCGTTTTTTTCGTTGAGGCAAAAGTTTGCCACAGCGCTGGCGCGGTTGTAGGATAAATCCAGGTTGTGCGTATAGGTGCCGTCCGTATCGGTATGTCCCTCAATAATAATCTCTGCAATATAATCGCGATACTGATCCTGCAGAAGCACATCCAGATACATGGGGATAATTTCCCGCAGAGATTCTTTGCTGGCCGTGGTAAGCGTAGCGCTGTTATAGCGGAACAGCACATCTGAAGAAAAGGTAATGGAGCCGGTCTGGGCATCCACAGCCATACTGGAATTGTGAAAGGTGGACTGCAGCGCACTGATAATATCCGTCCGGATTCCCACAATATCCTCCAGCTCGCTCTTGGTAGCAGCTAACTCCTCCTGTGCATTCTGGATTTCCAGATATGCGTTGTTGAGCTCCTCCTGGGTCAGTGCCGCCTGGTCATAGGCCTTCTGCAGTTCGGCCAGCGATAAAGCCAGCTCCTCATTGGACTTCTCAATCTCCAGTCTGGAATTTTCCAGGTTGATTTTCGCCTGATCCAGTTCTTCCTGAGCGGCGCCAAGCTCCAGTCTTGTGGCATCCAGATCGGTTGTCTTTTGTTTATATATCGCAAGGGTAATCGCTATGATCAGAATAAAAATCAACAACAGCGCAGCCATCATGTCTGAGAAGGACTGCCAATAGCTGTGTTCTGAAAAAGCCTCCCTGTTTCGTTTCTTTTGTTTCATACAATTCCGTACCTTTCTTTTCATGCGAACCAGAATTTACATGTGCAAAATTTTAAATCTGATCCTGCTCCAAATCCTTCATTTGTCCATATGCAAACAGCTGCTTGCTAAGCTCATTGTTCATTTCGTCGCAGGTGGCCGAAAGTTTTTCCTTCTGCTGATTTAACTCCCGGGCAAAAGCCTCCTGACGTGCCTGCATACTGCTTAGCATCTCCTGCATGCTGCGGGTCGCCGCCATCATAGCCGCAGAAGCTTCCACCAGCTCTCTGCTCTTATCCGTGGAAGCAATTTGGACATCGGAAACACTTTTGAGCGTATTTCCCAACTTCTGGAACTGTACGCCCAGAGCGGCTGTCATCTGTTCCGTAAACTGTTCTACAATGCGTTCTACGCCGACACTCTGCTCCGCAGCATGGCCTTTCATCAGCTCAAGCATCTGCTTTGTGGCATTTGCCATACTTGCCTGATAAACTACCATGGCTGCGGCATTTTCATCCTGGGTGGAAACAGCAGGCATGGCATACTGACGGAACGCATTTTGGAAGTTCTCAAGTTTTTCATAGGCATCTGCCATAAGACTGCGGTAGATAAAAGTAAAAACAAGAGAGAAAAATATACCGTAAACAGAGGTATGGAACGCCACCTTCATGCCGGAGAGCAGCGGTCCTACATTGTCGGAAATGGTATAAATATCGTTTCCGTTAAAAGAGCCCAGCCCCATGGACAAGCCAAGGAAAGTTCCCAAAATACCGAGACCGGTCATGGTTCCCGCAATGCTGGAATTATAAAAATTCATTCCCACCCGATCCAGCAGATCTTCGTTGATATATTCATCAATATCACAGGTGCCTGTATAACCGCGTTTTGTTTTAAAATTCTTCATACGCAGCCTGTACTTGGCAAAAGCTTCACTCAAGGCTTCGTTTTCAAACACATCCTTACGGTTGAATTCCGGCCACAGACTTCTGCCGCCAGCCTTTTTGTATTCCTCCGGGAGTCGCAGGGTTATTGCTGCCAGCTCATCCGTACAGCGATTCAGCCTGCCAAAGCTGATGGCTGAAATCACAAACAGAATTCCAATAATCACAAGGAATCCCACATTGATCAGCAGATTCACCAGAGAGGTGCTCTCCCCGGAAAATATGCCGTTTATGTACAAAATAAAAACGAACACCAGCGCATACAGAAAAAATAATAAATAGAATAATTTGTTCTTCATTCGTACTCCTATCCCGTGCATATGGCACGTCATTTGTCTTTACATGTTCCCCCGGATGCCCCAGCCGAAAAGTCCTGCGCGTCACATCCTATTAAAAAAATATCATATATTATTT
>JAGASC010000257.1 GCA_017621905.1 Roseburia sp. | reverse complement strand
AGGCCAGCTTGCTTTGAATGCAGCCGGTGTGGCTGCAAGCACACAGACCGTGAGCAAGAAAATATCCTTAAAAGTTATGACGCTAAATAACAACAAGCAGAAAATCAACGACTGCCTTGGAAATCCGGTGGAAATCGGCATTGCAGTCATCTGGCGCATTACCGACACGGTCAAAGCAGTATTTAACGTAGACAATTACAAAGAATTTTTGTCTATCCAGTGTGACGCAGCGCTGCGAAACATTGTACGGATTTATCCTTATGACGTGGCGCAGAACGTGGATACCACCGGAGACGGCGAGCCGGATGAAGGTTCCCTGCGCGGTTCCAGTGAAATCGTGGCGGCCAGAATCCGTGATGAAATTCAGAGCAGAGTAGAGGAAGCCGGAATTGAAATTGTGGAAGCACGTATCACATACCTTGCATATGCACCGGAAATCGCAGCCGTGATGCTCCAGCGTCAGCAGGCTTCTGCCATCATAGATGCCCGTAAAATGATTGTAGACGGAGCAGTGGGTATGGTAGATATGGCATTACAGAAGCTGAATGAGAGCCAGATCGTGAACCTGGATGAGGAACGGAAGGCTGCCATGGTTTCAAATCTGCTGGTTGTGCTTTGCGGCAATAAGGATGCACAGCCCATTGTAAACTCCGGAAGTCTGTACTAATCCATGGCAGAAGAAAAAAAGCAGGTTCCGCTTCGTATTTCTGCTAAGCTGTATGCCCAACTTGCCGCCTGGGCCGAGGACGATTTCCGTTCCATTAACGGACAGATCGAATATTTACTGACGGAATGCGTCAAACAGCGGAAGAAAAACGGAAAATATGCATCGGAAACCCTGGATGAAGGGATAGAATTGGATATTTGAAATTTGGGGACGTTACATTTTCTAAAAAAGGGACGCATGATTTTGAAATTTGGGGACGTTACATTTTCTAGAAAATGCTACGTCCCTAAATTTTTGAAGCAGAATCCGGCATAGACTAGAATTCCTTCTCATGTTTTTTGAAAAAATCGTAATATACCCGTACATTTGGCAGTTCTGTCCAACGCTTTACATCCACCGGGTCCTCATCCAGATCATAAATCTTTGCACCTCGCAGAGAAAGCAGGAAAGGCGAATGCGTGGAAATAACAAACTGGCATCCAAAGACTCGTGCTGAATCTTCCAAAAACTGTACCAGCTCCAACTGGCGGGCAGGAGAGAGGCTATTCTCCGGCTCATCTAAAAGATACAGTGCATTCCCCTCAATTTTATCTGCAAAATAACGGTAAGCACTTTCTCCGTTCGAATATTCCCTCACATTATCCATCAGTTCCTGGCGTACATATTTGGACTGAGTCTTGCTTCTGGCCAGGTTGACCTTCCTCAGCTGCTCATAGTCGTTGAAAGAACACATTTGAAAATGGGCATATTTATTTTCCAGATACTCCGTAAAAAGTTCCTCACGTTTCGTATCGATTCCAAGATTTAAATTTCTGATATTCAGCATATAGTCAAATACATCATCGCTTGTGATAATACGACTTTCTGCCGGCAATTCCATCATTGTTTCAAATTGACACAGATCCACATAATCCCCGTAAAAATTTGACTGGTTGAAAACAGATTCCCGCTTTAAACTAAGTTTCTCTGCGATGATATTCAATGCTGTGGATTTTCCGGTGCCATTGCCGCCGTAGAGTATGGTAATCGGTTCAAAATCAATACGACGAAAATGATGCTTTGATAATATGCCAAATGGATAACAGGTGTCGTAGCAGGTCCGCTTTAAGCTGAAATAAAAGCTGGATTCCTGCTCCGAATCAGGAAATTGGAAAGAGTCTAAGTATATCATAGTAATCCCTTCTTGTATAATTTAAAAACCGTGTATTGGTCTGAAAAACATGTATTAGTCTCGATTATTATAACACGGAATTGCCCGGAAAAGAACATTTGTTGTTATTGTTGCCAGGGCGTGCTGCAATGTGTGGGGCATATACAAAGAAACTTTTTATCCATGCCCCGTTTTTTGCGCATTTGCGGGGCATGGGGAAGCAATTTTTTTATATATGCCCCATCACCCACAAAATAGGTTCATTTACGGACGGTTTTCGGGTCTAGCGGGGCATAGAAAAACATTTTTTTTGTATATGCCCCGAAGTACGAGAAGCCGACACCGAAAATTTTACGGATAATTTTCCAGTCATAAATAAGAGGACAGGTCATAGAATTAGACATGGGAAGTACAAAAGGTAAGACATATAACTGAAAAATGGAGTGAAGGATGTATTTTCTGATAACAGGAAAGAGATGTAACAAGAAAGGGAGGCAGAAGGAAGATGGAGCTTGAAAAATTATTTCCATTGCGCATTCGTACAGCACTT
>JAGASC010000256.1 GCA_017621905.1 Roseburia sp. | reverse complement strand
CATCATAAAACGGGAGTCGCAGACACCGATTGCCACCTTTTCTCCAAATATCCTGCCACATCCTACCGTTACTGCCTCTTTTAATCCCGTCTTTTCACGGGCATCTGCAATTTTTTCCTCATATCCCGGAAAATCCAGCGGATTATTCCCCTCTTCCTCCGCAAACCATTCTTCAAAGCTCTGCCGGTCTAATACCATCTTCAGTCGGTTTCCGGTTTTTACCCGGAAATATGCACCGCACTCACAGCAGACATAACGGTTACGTACCACGGCTTCTTTGTTTTGCATTTTACCACATGCTTTGCAAAGTACCTCAGCCTGCTTTTCCTTTGCTTTCTTACCGTGTATCACTTTTTTTATAATACCGTTTTCGAATAACTTACCCATTTTTTCCTCCATACGAAGTGTTTTTTTGAAGAAAGTAACAGTTCAGACAACCTCACTGTTACGTGCATCCAGCCATGAAAATCGCTCCGCGATGGGGCTGGATGCTTGCATGTTCCACGCTTTCTTACGCCCTTAGCAGTAAATGCTAAGGGCTGTCTGAACTGTTACCGAAGAAATTTCACTTCGATTTGCAGCGCAATGTGAATCATAAATTCACATCTGCACTTATTCAGCATCTCCAATTGCAAATGTCAATTCTGCCATAGCTGCGACTTTTCCATCTACGGTTGCTGTGGCTTTGCCCACTCCGATTGGTCCCTTTACTTTTACAATTTGCGTTTCGATCAAAAGCACATCCCCGGGCACCACTTTCCGTTTAAACTTCGCGTTATTGATTCCCGCAAAATATGCCGTTTTTCCCTTAAATTCCTCCTGACAGAGCATAGCTGCTGCACCGGTCTGGGCCATAGCCTCTACGATCAGCACCCCGGGCATGACCGGCTCTTTCGGAAAATGTCCCGCAAAATATGGTTCGTCAAAGGTGACACATTTTTTTCCTACCGCCCGCACACCAGGCTCTAATTCCTCTATGGTATCGATCAAAAGAAAAGGATGGCGATGCGGTATGATCTGCATAATTTCCTTCGTTGTAAGTAAAGACATTGTTCTACCTCTCTTGTTCCGTATGACTATGCTTCATATTTTTTCAGAAGAATACTGGTATTATGACCGCCGAATCCCAGGGAATTGCTCAGGGCATATACGACTTCTTCTTCGCTTGCCTTCTGGCAGTAATCCAGATCTATTTCCTCATCCGGGGTCTGATAGCCCACAGTGGCATGAATGTATCCTTCCTCAATCTCTTTGACGCAGGTTAAAAATTCAATCGCACCGGCGGCTCCTAAGAGATGTCCTATCATGGATTTTGTAGAATTGATTTTTAAATTTTTTGCATGTTCTCCGAAGGCGAGTTTAATTGCTCTCGTCTCGAACAGGTCATTGTGGTGGGTTCCGGTTCCATGCGCATTAATGTATGTAATATCCTCCGGATTCACACCTCCGTCTTTTAAGGCATTTGTCATGGCTCTGGCCGCTCCGGAACCGTCCTCTGCAGGGGAAGTGATATGATATGCGTCCGCGGAACAGCCATATCCGATTACCTCTGCATAAATTTTTGCCCCACGGGCTTTTGCATGCTCTAATTCCTCTAATACAATAATGGCAGCTCCCTCTCCCATGACAAATCCGCTTCTGTCTTTATCAAAAGGCAAAGAGGCACGTTTTGGGTCTGTTTCTGTGGACAGTGCGGTTAAGGAGGTAAAACCTGCGATTCCAATCGGTGTCACAGAGCCTTCCGTTCCGCCTGCCACCATAACATCTGCATCGCCGTACTGAATCGTGCGGAAGGCCTCGCCCAGTGCGTTGGTTCCCGATGCACACGCGGTTACAACGTTTATGTTTTTTCCCTTTAAACCGAACTGGATCGAGACGTTTCCTGCTGCCATGTTAGTTATCATCATCGGAACCAAAAGGGGATTCACGCGGGAAGGACCTTTTTCCAGAAGCTTTTTATGTTCCCGCTCCATCGCATCCAGACTTCCCACGCCGGAGCTTATGGAGCAGCCGACGCGGTATGCATCTTCCTGTTCCATTGATAAACCCGCATCTTCGATGGCTTCCTTTGCTGCTGCCACTGCATACTGGCAGAACAGCTCCATCCGTTTTGCGGCGCGGAAGTCCATATATTCTTTTGCATCAAAGTTTTTTACTTCTGCCGCAAGATGGCATTTATATTCGGAAGCATCAAAATGTGTAATTTCTGCAAATCCGATTTCTTCTTTTTTGACCGCATCCCAGAATTCCGGTACACTGTTGCCGATTGGGGTAATCGCACCCAGACCGGTGACTACGACTCTTCTATTCATGTTGATTCCTTTCTTAACTGTTTACATACCGTTATGATTCAAATTAATATCTCCAAAGTTCCTGTCTGGCTGAACAGATAATTACATCGTCATGCCGCCATCGATTGCAAGCACCTGGCCTGTGATATAGGAAGCCTCGTCGGAGGCCAAAAATGCCACAGCCCCCGCAATTTCCTCCGGTCTTCCGATTCTTCCCAGAGGAATCTGGCTTAACATATTCTCTTTTACTGCTTCGGAGAGCGCATTGGTCATATCTGTCTCAATCATTCCCGGCGCGATCACGTTCGCTGTAATTCCTCTGGACGCAAGTTCTCTTGCCACGCTCTTTGTGAGTCCGATCACTCCCGCCTTTGCTGCACTGTAGTTTGCCTGGCCGGCATTTCCTATAATGCCTGACACGGAAGAAATATTAATGATTCTTCCACTCCGTTGTTTTAAGAACTGGCGCGATGCATGATGTATGGTGTGAAATACGCCTTTCAGATTTGTCTCATAAACAGCGTCAAACTCTTCATCACTCATCTTCATGATCAGGTTGTCCCGTGTAATTCCCGCATTATTAACCAGAATGTCCAGATGTCCGTATGTTTTTATGATATCCTGTATCATTTTTCCACACTGTTCATCATCTGAAATATCGCACTGGTAAGCTTGTGCCTGCTGACTGCCCGCCAGAGGGCCGCTTGATTTCATATTGTAAACCGTATTTATCTCGGCAACAGTTTCCATTGCTTTTTCTCTGCTCCCGTTGTAGTTTACAATTACTATGGCTTTTTCCTGTGCAAGCCGCAGGGCAATCGCCTTTCCGATGCCTCTTCCCGCTCCGGTCACAAGCGCTACTTTATTCTCCAACATACGCTTTATAATCCTCCAGTTTTTCAATGCTTACGGTTTTTACATCACGATTGATTTTGCGCATAAATCCTGCAAGCGTGCGTCCCGGTCCGATTTCCACGAATTCATCATAGCCGTCTGCAATCATACGCTCAATGCTCTGCTGCCAGCGGACGGAGGAGGATACCTGCTTCTGCAATAAGCTTTTTACCGGCTCCGGTGATGTCACATAATCAGCGGTTACATTTGACACGTAGGGAATTGTAAAATTCTGTATGGTCACATCCGCTAAAACTTCCGCCAGTTTTTCGCCGGCTCCCTGCAATAGTTCCGAATGAAATGGTCCACTGACCTTTAACGGCACGATGCGCTTAGCGCCTGCTTCTTTTAAAACTGTACCTGCCGCCTCTACTGCTGCTTGCTCTCCCGTTATTACAATCTGCCCTGGGCAGTTATAATTGGCGATGGAAACGATTCCTTCTGTAGTCTCACAGATTTGCTCTATTTTCGTTTCATCCATGCCCAGTACAGCAGACATGGCTCCACCTTCCGGTACTGCCTGCTGCATAAAGATTCCTCTTGCGCGCACCGTGCGGAATGCATCTTCCATACTCATAACACCGGAAGCGATCAGTGCGCCATATTCACCCAGACTTAAGCCTGCGCAGGCATCCGGCTGTCTACCCGCTTTTTTCAATGCGGTATAAATGGCCGCCTCTGTTGTCAGCATGGCAATCTGTGTGTATTCTGTAATGTGAATATCTTCATTTTCTTCAAAACAAAGTTTTTCTATGTTAAGACCGGTCACTTCAGATGCAAGGGCATATACCTTACGGCATTCCTCAAATGCATCGTAGAAATCCTTTCCCATTCCGACATACTGCGCTCCCTGTCCGGGGAACATAAATACTGTTTTACCCATTTTATTCTCCATTTCACAGCATTTCTCGAATGCAATTTTTTTCATTCAAAGCTCTTTTTCATGTAATACTTTTTCCGCAATGTTTATTTCATGTAAAGCTTTTTCGCGCAAAGCTTTTTTCATGT
>JAGASC010000255.1 GCA_017621905.1 Roseburia sp. | reverse complement strand
TATGCGGGCGGCAGCAGTGCAGGCATATTCGCAATTTTACCACAGGAATGAGGCACGTCTGGAAGAGATTTGGGCAGAGTTGATTGCTATACGTAACCAGATGGGCAGAAATCTTGGCTACGAGAATTTTATTCCGGTGGGCTATATGCAGCAGGGACGTACGGATTACGGCCAGAAGGAAGTAGAGTCCTTCCGGGAGCAGGTACGGGATGTAATCGTGCCAATATGTGAAAAATTGTATGAGGCACAGGCGAAGCGCCTCGGCGTAGATACCCTGATGTTTTATGATGAAAAACGTGTATTTCCGGACGGCAATGCAGTGCCGGCGGGAGACGACGATTTCATGGTGGAAGAGGCCAGAAAGATGTATCATGATATCAGCCCGGAAACAGGTGAGTTTATTGATTTCATGATTGAACATGAACTGATGGACCTGAAAAATAAGCCGGGAAAGGCATCTACCGGGTACATGACCAGCCTGTTAGACTATAAAGCACCCTTTGTATTTTCCTGCTTTAACCAGACCATTTTTGATATGCAGGTGCTGACACATGAGCTGGGTCATGCTTTTGCCGGCTATATGGCGATGCGTCACCAGCCGATCTCCGAGTACTATTCTGAATCCACAGATATTGCGGAGATTCATTCCATGTCCATGGAACAGTTTGCTTATCCTTATGCGGAGCGTTTCTTCGGAGACCAGGCGGACAAATTCCGTTTTGCACATCTGCAGGAAGCAATTACTTTTGTACCATTTGGTGTGGCGGTGGATGAATTCCAGCACATTTGTTATGCAAATCCGGAGCTGACGCCGAAGGAGCGTACCTTAGAGTGGAAGAAGTTAGAGGAAAAATATATGCCGTGGCGTAAATACGATGCGGATGATTTCTTTGACCGGGGCGGATTCTGGTATCATAAGCTTCATATTTATCTGTACCCGTTCTATTACATCAACTATACGTTGACGACCATGGGGGCTATGGAGTTTAAGAAGAAAGACAGTGAGGATCATGAAAATGCATGGCAGAATTATCTGAATCTCTGTAAGTGCGGTGGCAGCATGAGTTATCTGGAAACACTACACTATGCGAATGTGTCAAATCCTTTTGAGGAAGGCAGTGTGGAGAAAGCAATCAGTGTGGCGAGAGATGAACTGTATTCCAGTAAGTATATGCAAGTCTAAAAACGTAACAGTGAAGGCATCTGAACTGTTACCTAAAAACACCGTTTTGAACCGTAAATCGATTACAGGGTTTGCGAAGCGGTAACGATGCTCTTGTATGGAGGTAAAGTATGGAAGAATTGTTAGAGTTAACGAGAAAACAGCTGAAAATTCAGAAATTCATTAGTTTTTGCCTGGCGGTAATGGTGATTCTGCTGCTGGTGGTTGGTGTGAGTGCTATGAAGTATGTGGGACGAATGACTGTCGCAGTGGAGGATGCCATGGTTACAATACAGGAACTGGACATGGAGAGTATCAATGACTCCATACAGACTTCCCAGGAGATGCTGGGAAGTGTGGAGGAGTTTTCCGCGGCGGTGGATGAGGTGACGGATACAATGCATCAGTTTAATGACTGGTTCAGTGGATTATTCAGTAAGTAGAAAAATTTTTTGATTTATCGGGCTTTTTTACGCTGTAGCCGAAAGTACCAAGTTTTTTGCCCAGCAGGAAATATTCTCCGTGGGAGTAGGTAATAAGGCCGGCAGCATTTAAGTCAAATTTGCCGCCTACTGTCAGGTAGACATCGTCTATGGTCACGCCGACAACATCGGCAAGAAACAAAGTATGGCTGCCCAGAGGTTTTATTTCCCGTACCCTGCACTCGATATTGACCGGGCTTTCGGCGATGCCGGGAGCTTTGATGTGCAAGGAAGGCTGGGGGGTCAAGTGCATTTCTTTAAACTTATCCACGTCTCTGCCGGAACGGACACCGCAGTAATCCGTTGCACGGATTAGGGATTCTGTCGTCAGGTTGACTACGAATTCACCGGATTTTTCTATCATGTGATAGGAGTAGCGTTCCGGGCGTACGGAGATGGAAAGCATCGGCGGATTGGTACAAACCGTTCCGGCCCAGGCCACGGTGATGATATTCGGTTTTCCTTGTAATTCCGGCTTGATGCATTCCGGGTCACTTTCGTTTGGGTACTGGCAGCTTATCATGACTGCCGGAAGTGGGTAGAGCATATTGCCTGGTTTCCAGAATTGTTTTGCCATAAATGTCCCCCTTATTTCATTAAAATATCCATCAGATAGGCATAGACGTCTTCATTTTGTTTTTTCCAGTTGTTGCAGATAGCCTCGGCCTGTTCTTTTGTTTTGACCGTAAGTGTCAGATCAATCAGGTTCGTATCCCGCTGGCGGAACTGGCACCGCACGGCGTAGGACTGGTTCGGTGTTTTATAATAGTCGGCGAGAATGGAATTTTCTGTCCGCATTTCCACCTTGTTTTTTTCAAAATAGGCAATTGTGTCGTGCTCGATGGCATCCGTAATCTTATCCCGGAAAAATCCCAGGGTTTCCTTCCCGGCGGCGGTAATGGTGTACTGGGTGTTGTTGTGGGTGGATTCTGAGCGGATCAGATCGGCATCTGCCAGATCGTTAATAACATGCTGCACCCGGAAATAGTCTGTGTATTCCTGATCCAGGAAAAAGTTGGAAATCTGCGTGTTGGTCAGTGGAAAATCCACTTTATCCAGCATATTCAGTATGGTAAGTTTATATATTGTAAATGGTTCAGCCATAATATCCTCATTTCTGTGTTGGGTTGTTGTAACAGTTCTTTCCCTGCCACAAATCCCGGTCTTTTAATGTTTTATGAATTGTGTTCAGCACCCGTTTTTTGTCGGTACTCCACAGGGGGGCCATAAGAAGGCGGCGGGGGCCGTCTCCCGTGATGCGGTGCACCACCATATCCGGCGGCAACAGTGCGATACAATCTGCCACCAGGTTACAGTATTCTTCCAGAGAGAAGAGAGAAAATGGATTTTTTTCATATTCCGCTCCCAGATCGGTGCCGTTTAGTATGTGGAGCAGCTGCAATTTAATGCCCCACACAGGAAGGGAAGCTACATAGGAGACAGAAGCACGCATCATCTCTGCAGTTTCTCCCGGAAGCCCTAAAATCAGGTGGGTAATGACCATAAGATTTCTATCATGTAAGGCAGCGACAGCATGCGTATACTGTTCCAGGGTAAATCCACTGCGGATGTAACGAAGACTTTCCGCGTGAATCGTCTGTAAGCCCAGTTCAATCCAGACAGGTTTTATCTGGTTCAACTGCTCTAATAAATCTAAAATTTCTTCAGAAAGGCAGTCGCACCGTGTGGCAATGGAAAGAGCCACGATATCCGGATGACAAATTGCCTCCGTAAATATTTTGCGCAGATGCTCTATCGGCGCATAGGTATTGGTGTATGCCTGAAAATAGGCAACAAATTTTCTGCAATGGGACTTAGCCACAACCTGTTTTTTTGCTTCCTCAATCTGTGATGTAACAGAGAGGGTGGGAGCAGCAGCGAAGTCTCCGGAACCTCCGGCACTGCAGAAAATGCAGCCACGGCTGCCTAAAGTGCCGTCACGGTTAGGGCAGGTCATGCCGCCATTCAGTGACAGCCGGTAAATTTTCTCACCGAAGGTATTTTTTAAATAATAATCGAATGAATAATAACGCTTATCTCCCCAAACCGGGGCAGAAGTCGTAGTTGTAAAGTGTGACATGAGTGCTCCGTTCATTTGAAATTTAGGGACGCATCCTTTTCTAATTTGGGGACGCAGCATTTTCTGAAAAAACATACGTCCCTAAATTTTTGAAATTTGGGGACGCAGCATTTTCTAGAAAAACATACGTCCCTAAATTTTAAAATTAGGGGATGCAGCATTTTCGGGTAAAACATGTGTTCCTAGAATTTAAATATGTGATTTTACAGCCTGGCTTACAACTTCAGCAACGCGGGGATCAAAAGCCTCCGGCAAAATAAATTCTTCGCAAAGCTCTTCGTCAGAAACAAGTCCTGCAAGCGCCTCCGCAGCGGCCAGCTTCATCTCCTCTGTAATCTGGGGAGCACGTCCCTCAAGAGCACCTTTGAAAATACCGGGGAATGCGATTACATTGTTGACCTGGTTCGGGAAATCGCTTCGGCCGGTTCCGATGATTCTTGCTCCGGCAGCCTTTGCCACATCCGGCATAACTTCCGGCACAGGATTTGCCAGGGCAAAGATAATGGCATCCTTGTTCATGGAAGCGACCATTTCACCGGTTACGATATTCGGAGCGGAGACACCAATGAAAATGTCTGCACCTTTCATAGCGTCTGCTAAAGTTCCATGCTGATTGGAGAGATTGGTCACCTCGGTCATTTTCTTTTGCATCCAATTCAGCTTTGGGTTATCCTTGTCAATGATACCCTTGCTGCCACACATGGTCACATGGCGAAATCCATAGGTCAGAAGAAGCTTGGTAATGGCAACACCGGCAGCACCGGCACCGCTTAGTACCACGCGGCAATCCTCTTTCTTCTTGCCGATTATCTTTAACGCATTGATAATACCTGCAAGGACTACGATGGCTGTACCATGCTGGTCGTCATGAAACACCGGAATATCCAGCATTTCTTTTAAGCGTTCCTCAATTTCAAAACAGCGGGGAGCGGAAATGTCCTCCAGATTGATACCACCGAACGCCGGTGCAATATTTTTTACGGTAGCGATGATCTCTTCCGTATCCTGTGTGTCAAGACAAATTGGAACAGCATTCACATTGCCGAATTCCTTGAAAAGGACGCATTTGCCTTCCATAACAGGCATAGCAGCGTGGGCACCGATATTGCCAAGACCAAGCACAGCGCTTCCGTCGGAAACGACAGCTACCGTATTTGCTTTCATGGTATAGATGTAAGCGGCTTCTTTATCCTGAGCAATGACCTTGCAGGGCTCTGCTACACCGGGAGTATAGGCGATAGCCAGATCCTCGCGGGAATTTACCTTGGATTTTGCGGTGGTCTCCAATTTACCGTTCCATTCTTTGTGCATAAGTAATGCTTTTTCTGAAGTGCTTAATGTTTTGTTATCCATAACAACCTCCGTTTATATAATTTATCAAAAAGCAGTGCAATTAAACACATAATACCATTATCAATTTCACAAATCAAGAAAAAACGGTCGCGAAATCGGTGTACTTATGTAAAAATTACCTACGTAAAATGCAAAGAATTGGAAAATCCTGAAAATTAGGACTTCCTATTTTAAAAGGAAAGTAGTATAATACAATCATCGTAAGTTCGTTTGTCGTTTCAGACGTGATTCCCGAAATCATAGATCGAATAAGAATCAAAAACAGAACACAAATTTTAAGGAGATTTTGAATGAGAGAGAAGTATGAAAGTTTGTCAGCAGTTGTATTAAAAGATCTTGCAAAAGCCAGAGGCTTGAAAGGGATTTCAACGCTGAAAAAGGCTCAGCTGGTGGAAGTAATGCTAGCAGAGGATGAACGCCAGGCAAAAGAGAAGGAAGCGCAAAAAGCGCAGGAAGAAAGTGCGGGAAAGGCAGAGAGCATAGAGCGTCCGGCCAGAACAGAAAGTACAGAGCATCCAGTCAGGACAGAGAGTACGGAACGCCCTGCCAGAGCGGAGAATACG
>JAGASC010000254.1 GCA_017621905.1 Roseburia sp. | reverse complement strand
AGTCGCCTCCTTTTCGCACTTTAATTTCAGTACGACAAGCGGTGTCTGCACACATACCCGCGTGTATCGCAGTAATCCGCCTTTCATCGCAAAGCGTCTCCCGAACAGAATCCTTCCGGATCCATACACGCATTGTTTCTACACATTCTATCATGTAGATGTTATTCGTGATACAGTGACTTGTCGCCAGTTTCCTAACTTGACATTCGCTCCACGGAAAACCTGCAATTTAATGCAGCAACCTCACGCTTCAACGCTATCAATGTCACAGCACTGCTTATTTTATACGATAAATTTGAGAAATGCAAGAACTTTTTTTATATTTTTGTATTTTTTTAAAAACAAATGCATTTCGGTATGACATTTCAACCAAAAGCAGGGAAAGTCCAGAAATTTACCCTGAACTCTCCCTATAAATTTATTTCCGCATAGCCAAGGAGCCAAAAATTTACCCACGACTCACGCCGTGGGCAACTCCATTTTTTCAATCGTACACGTATGTTTCCGTTTTCCTGCCGGTGCATCCTTGTCATAATTAATTCCCACAAGCAGAACATCACAGCCAAGTCCCTTGACTGCATCCGGATAGTGTTTATCCTTAATCTGCGCTATCGCACCCTCCGCAGATTTATTCCATTTCATCTCAATCACGAGTGCCGGCAGCATGGAATTTTTCTTTGGCAGATACACAATATCTGCATATCCATTCCCAGCAGGCAGTTCCTCGAATTTCAGATAATGATCCTTGTAGCTGAAGTAAGCAAGCTTAATCACACTGCGCAATGCCTGCTCGTCATTGTAAAAAAGCGCAGCCGTTTCTTCTGCATGAATCTTCTCAATCTGTGAAGCCACAGCGTCAGAATTCATGTGAACGGTATCATAAATGAGCTGGTCGCATTCCCGCACCCGGCGGAGCGTTTCATCACGTTTGACCTCCCGGATTGTTTTTGCGAATTCCCTTCGAATCTCTTCATTCGGAATGCGGACTTTCTGCGTTTCTTCATCATAGGCAAGATACCCCAAATGAATCAGCAGTGTCAACACATCATCCCGATTCCGAAATGTCACCAGGTCATTTGCAAAGCTGGCTGTGTCTACTTCTGACTCTATACCACCAATAAGCTCTGCAATTGATTTTGACAGTCCATCAAAATCAAGGCTGATATATCCCATCAAACTCTCGGCTGCTGAGGTTTGTGTCCAGTAGGAATCAAAATCCTCATTACGAATCGCTTTCATTACAGAGTTCGGGTTATAGACGGATTCTACATTACAAAATGCATAACCATCATACCACAGCTTCATCTTTGCGAAATCAATACCATGCTCCTGGCAGAGCCCTTTCACTTCTTCCTCCGTAAAACCAACATCTGTGCCAAATTTCCTTGGCTTTACCATGGTGAACTCTTCAAAATCCGATATTGCCGACTGTGAACCATCTTTCTTAATTGGAAGGATGCCGGTCATATATGCAGCCGCAAATATTTTACTCGTCATACCGCTGTTCTTAAATAGGGAACGTAAGAATTCAAGATACTCCCTCTGCACGCCCGGTTGGTCAACCGTTTCCCGAATAGGTGCATCCCACTCATCAATAATCATAATAAACTTGCCGCCTGCAAGAAGCGCAGCATTTGCCAGAGTATCAAAAAAAGCTTCCTTTACTTTTAATTCAGGATATGAAATCAACAACTCCGCTGTCACATTTCGTATCACATAGGAAACAATATCACTCTTGTCGGTGGCTCCAATTACGCTTGTCATGTCCAGATAAATCACATTATATTTATTTAAATGCTCTAAATAATGCTTATCTTTTGCGATAGTCAGATCATCAAAAAGCTTCGATGAATCACATGTCTTATCATAATATGCACACAACATCTGCGCCGCAAAGGATTTTCCAAACCGTCTCGGCCTGCTGATACAGGTCAGACATCTGGGCGTATCAATCGTTTCATTGATTAGACCGATTAGACCTGTTTTATCTACATATCTATCATTTCTCATTCTGGAAAACCCGCTATTTCCGGGATTCAGATAATTTCCCATATCACACAGTACCTCCTGTTTTGCCCATGTCTGCTCCGAAACTATTAATAAAATCCGCTATACAAGGTTCTTTTCCTTAGTATAGCGGATTTTCTGCTAAAATACAATCATGCGATTGTCTCAATTTACGTTTTCTTTTAACACCAAATGTGATTTATGATTAGCTCCGTTTCCGATTTCGTACACTCAAATTCCTGCCATTCTCCATTATTGTCAAGGATTAGGAATTGCCAAGCTAAATATTATGATTTTCGTAAATTTATTACTTTTCCCCACAATTCTCTTCGACTGTGTTATAATTAATGTGGTTTACACTTTTTTGATTTACATTTTCACACCAAGGAGCGAACACGTTATGAACATTATTATAGTAGGCTGCGGCAAGGTGGGGTACACCCTGGTGGAGCAGCTGGGAAACGAAGATCACGACATTGTCGTGATCGATGAAAATCCTGAAAAAGTACAGAATATTACTGACAATCTGGATGCCATGGGCATCGTTGGAAACGGAATCAATCACCATACCCTGATTGATGCGGGTATCGCTACTGCGGATTTGCTCATCGCAGTTACCGGCGATGATGAGAAAAATCTGCTGTGCTGCATCATTGCCAAAAAGACCGGCCACTGCAAGACCATTGCCCGGGTACGCAATCCCATTTACAATGCAGAAACGGAATTTTTGAAAAAAGAACTGGGACTGGCTATGGTCATCAATCCGGAGCTGGCTGCCGCAAATGAGCTTTCCAGAATCTTTCAATTTCCATCTGCAATCCGGGTAGATTCTTTTGCAAAAGGTCATGTGGAACTTCTTCATTTTAAAGTGGGCGGTAACTCCCCCCTGCTTCATATGAAGCTTTTTAATCTGCACAAGACGCTGCATACCAGAGTTTTGGTGTGTACGGTCATCCGGGGCGAGGAAGTCATTATCCCGAATGGTGATTTTGAATTTCAGGAAAATGATGTGGTGGCCATTGCTGCCCAGCGCCATGACGCCATCGACTTTTTCCGCCAGATTGGTATCGTAAAGGGGCGCGTGGGAAATGCCATTTTAGCCGGAGGCGGAAAGATTGCATACTATCTGGCAAAAATTCTTTTAGCATCCGGCATTCGTGTGACTATCATTGAGATAGACAAAGACCGGTGTGAATTTTTGAGCGAGCAGCTGCCCAAGGCTACCATCATCTGCGGGGATGCTACGGATCAGACGCTTTTGGCACAGGAGGGATTGGAAAATGCTCAGGGATTTGCCGCTTTGACGGGTCTGGATGAGGAAAATATTTTGCTTTCTCTGTATGCAAATGAAGTTTCTAATGCAAAAACAGTGACAAAAATTGACCGAATTACTTTCAACTCGGTCATCAATAAGCTAAATCTGGGAAGCATTATTTATCCGCGGGTTATTACCGCCGAATATATTTTGAAATATGTGCGTTCCATGAACAATTCCAAAAACAGCAATGTGGAGACCCTGTACAAGCTGGCGAACGACAAGGCCGAGGCGTTAGAGTTTCTTATTAAAGAGGATTCTGCCGTGGCAGGGATTCCGCTGCAGGAGCTGCATTTTCGGAAGAATACTCTGATTGGCTGTATTTACCGTCAGGGAAAGGTCATCCTCCCCACCGGACAGGATATGATGATGGCTGGCGACTCCGTTCTCGTTGTAATCTCCGGCTATCGCATTTCCGATATCAAAGAGATTCTGGAGGATTAAGCGGCGATGAATTATGCAATGGTTTTCTATATTTTAGGATGTGTACTGAAATTTGAAAGCGTCTTTTTGATGCTTCCGGCTTTTGTGGGACTTATGTATAAGGAACATACTTTTTTGCCCTATACGGGTGTGGCCGCCCTGTGTCTTGTGCTGGGCCTGATTTTTACGCGAAAACGGCCCCGTTCCCGCACGCTTTATACAAGAGAGGGGTTTGTT
>JAGASC010000253.1 GCA_017621905.1 Roseburia sp. | reverse complement strand
GATATTGAAATGCTGAAAAACGTACAGCCGGAGGATATCGAAGATATCTCGGAGCGTTTTCTGCCAATGTGGCAGGAGGGGAGAGATTCGGATACGGTAAAAAAAATCAAGCTGGATGGAGAATCTTTGTACTTGATAGCGATTATCGAGCATCAATCGGATGTGTTTTATGATATGGCATTTAAGATTTTGCGTTACATGGTAATGGTGCTGACCGATTATGAGGCAGAACAGGAAAAGCTTCATCCGAATATTACAAAAACAAAGGAGTTTAAATATCCGCCGATTCTCCCTATCGTATATTACGAAGGGACCGAAAATTGGACAGCAGTAAAGAATTTTAAGGAGCGTGTCCATCTCAGCGATGTTTTTGAAAAATACATACCGGATTTTGAATATCTGTTAGTACCGGTAACATCTTATAGCGACCAGGAATTGATTGAGAGAAATGATGAGTTTTCTCTTATCATGCTACTTAATAAGCTGAGAAGTTCAGCAGATTTTAAAAAATTGAAGGATATTCCACCAGAGTATTTTGAGAATCTGACACAGAATACGCCGGAGTATTTGTTGAATTTGATTAGCAAGATTGTTGCAGTATTTCTTTATCGGCTGAATATTCCAAGGGAAGAGGTAGAGCAATTTACCGACCAGATAGGACGGAGGAATTTTGGTATGATGTTTGATAGTTTTGAGGCATACGATGTGCAGGAAACACGGCGAATCAGCAGGGCAGAAGGTGAAGCGAAAGGCACTGTGAAAAAAATCATAGCACAGACGCTAAAAAAACTTGCGAAAAACCTAAGCGTTCCAGAAATTGCAGATATGCTGGAGGAGAATGAGTCCTTGATTCAGCGTATTTGCGACATAAAAATTGCTCATCCAGACAGCAATGAGGAAGAAATTTGGGCTCTACTTTGTGAGGAGCAGGAAAGAGCATAAAAATTTTTTTCTTTTCAATATGCACAGCTGGAACAAACTTTTGGATGAGCAATATCATCAGTGGCATGCCAATGATATACACGGGAAGCATGACTAAGAGCAGGGAGTAATTTACGTTTTCTGACAATGCGGGATTTATTTTCTAACACAATATCTTCACGCAAAGAGAATATCTGTTAAAAAAGTGTATTTCAAGGACAGGAAATATCAAAAGGCAGCGTTTCCAGATCAACTTCGCTGATCACGCCGCTGATATCATTCATCGTACAAAGATTATGATAATATTTTTTCCCGATTTTCTCGCTGGCACACAAAAGAAATGCTTGCTTGGAGCGGGCAATCATTTTCTGGCGCACATAATTTTCGGCAGAGGAAATGTCTGTAAGGTATCCGTCATAGGACAGTCCTCTGCAGGAGAAAAAGGCCACGTCTGCATGGAAACGCTCAATGGTCTGGTATGCTTCGTCTCCGATCAGTGACAGACAGGAGGGCAGAAGCTCACCGCCGGTAGATATAGTCTTGATATTGTATTCGCTCAGCTTGGTGAGCGCTTTTATCCCTGAGGTGATAACTGTAATATTGTTTTTCAGTGGCAGGTAGGGGATAATATTGTAGGCGCTGGAGGAAGCATCCAGAAAAATAACATCGTTATCCTTGATGTATTCCACCGCTTTCTGGGCCATGGTAATTTTTGCATCCGCCTGCTCCATTTCTCGGATGACAAAGGGAATTTTCATAGCAGAAGTGCCTGTTTCTTCCAGAATAGCACCACCATGTACTCTTTTAATCAGATTCTGCTTTTCTAAATCTGCCAGATCACGTCGAATCGATGGTTCGCTGGCATAAAGTTCTCTGGCCAGTTCCTTCACTGTTACTTTCTTTTGGACTAATATTTTTTCTAATATGTGTTTCTGTCGTTCACTGTTCATTTTAACTCTCCAAACTCATTAAAATGCTCAAAATAATGATTGAATTATCAATTTTCATGGCGTGTATTGACGTATTTTTCGATTAATTTTATTATGAAATACATGTGGAAGATTGTCAATAAGAAGTATGTGGAGGACAGTAATTATGATACAGTTACAGGCACACAGAGGGGTATGCACCGAGTACCCGGAAAATACGATGTCTGCATTTCGCGGGGCCATCTGCCAGGGCTATAAAATTATAGAATTGGATCCGAATGTGACGGCAGATGGGAATTTCGTTATTTTACATGATGATACCATAAACCGCACTGCCCGCAGGCAGGACGGAAGTGTTGTGGAGGAAAATAGAAAGATAACGGAAATGACCTATGATGAGGCGGCGGGGTACGACTACGGGGCATGGTTTTCGCCTAAATTTAAGGGGGAGAAGCTGCCGCTTCTTGCGGATGTATTGCAGCTGGCCAGAGAAAATGGGGTGTTGCTAAAAATTGACAATAAGATCTGGCGCTTTCCGGAAAAATATATGGATAGCTTCTGGCAGCTGTTAAGGGATTCCGGAGCGGAAATCGGAATAACCTGCAACAGCCGGGAAACGGTTCGCAGGGCAGTGCAGGAGTTGCCGGATGCAGAGATTCACTATGATGGGGAAGTGACGGAAGAGGTTTTAAAGGTACTCTGCAGATTACAAGACCATCTGCGTGATGGTCTTGTTGTGTGGCTGCCCTTTCAGTCGAATGAGACGAGTTGGGTGCGTGTTCCCTTTGCGACAGAAGAACTTTGCAGCATGGTGAAACGATATGCAAAGCTTGGAATTTGGATTGTCTTCCGGTATGAGGATTATGATGAAATCAGAGAACGTTTTGAACCGGACGTGGTGGAAACGCCGGGACAGATGAAACCGGTGAAAAATTCGGGGTGCCTTGTGGATATGCATACGCATTCAGAGCATTCGCATGACAGTGTCTGTCATATTTCTGATATGGCAAAATGGCAGCAGGAAAGGGGAAGTTACGGATTTGCAGTGACGGATCACTGCGATGTGCTTAACTGTGGAAGGGAGGATGTGACGGTCCGTATCCGTGAGTCGGTGGCGGAGGTGGAATTTTTTCGCAGAGAGAAGGAAACTACCGCAAAATCAGGCGGTGTGGACAAGGTGGAAGCTTCAGCGACACGCATTTTATCAGGAATAGAAATTGGCGAAGGTATGTGTTATCCGCAGGTGACAGAGCAGGTGCTTGGAATGTGTGATTATGACGTGGTAATTGGCTCTGTACATACGATTAAGTATAAGCAGTATGATATGCCTTATTCCGGCATTGATTTTTCGGCAATGGATACAGAGGATCTATATGGATATCTGGATTGCTATCTTGATGATGTGTTTCAAATGGTTCGGAGCGTTCCCTGCGATATTGTGGCGCATCTGGCCTGCCCACTGAGGTACATGAATGGGAAGTATGGTCTGTGCATAGACTGGCGGCGATTTGAAGAAAAAATCAGGAAAATATTAAGTGTTGTCATTCGGTATGGAATTGCTTTGGAAGTAAATACATCCTGTATGTGTGAGAATGGTACGGACTGGCTGGACCAGGACTGGCTGCTGGGTGTATACAAAGAGATGGGCGGCCAGCTT
The DNA here is from genome assembly GCA_017621905.1 of Roseburia sp. Lineage (GTDB taxonomy): Bacteria > Bacillota > Clostridia > Lachnospirales > Lachnospiraceae > Roseburia. Next base: position 6,445 of record JAGASC010000253.1, on the reverse strand, counting down.
ATTACGTTAGGTTCGGATGCGCATATCTGCGAAAATGCGGCAAGAGAGTTTGAACGGGCTATCGCATTACTTCGGAAACACGGTTTTAGAAATTGTTTTTATTATGAGAAAAGAAGAAGTATTCCATGTGAGATACAATATCAGAGACTGCCGGAAATTTTGGCAGATGGAAAGCTGCGGGCGAAAGGGAAGATTGTGATTGAATGCTCAAAATAGTGAAAAGTAACGAGCTTTTTTGATTTTTTCTCATTCGTGCGATAATAAACTATTCATCCAAAAGCCAGAAACCGTTTGTATTATTTGTAAAAATTCGCTATACTATAGAAAAACAGGTATGTCGGAAAGCGAGGCATAGAGGGTATGGGAAGAACGATCGGTATTGGAATCCAGGATTTTGGTAAGATAATAGAGAATCATTATTTTTATGTGGATAAGACATCTTTTATTAAGGAATGGTGGGAAAGTGGGGATGATGTGACGCTGATTACCCGCCCCCGTCGTTTTGGAAAGACCTTGACAATGAGTATGGTGGAACAGTTTTTTTCTATCAGATATGAAGGAAGAAAGGACCTGTTCGAAAACCTTTTTATATGGAAGAACGAAGCATATCGTGAGTTGCAGGGAACCTACCCGGTCATCAGCCTCTCTTTTGCAAATGTGAAAGAAGCCACATATACGAATACGAAACAACGTATTTGTAGGTTGATAACAGAACTATATGAAAAAAATAGATTTTTGTTAGAAAGTGATTTGGTGACAGAGCGGGATAAAGATTTTTTCCTTGAAATGGGTAAGGATATGTCGGAAGAAACTGCAAGCTATGCATTGTATAAGCTCTCTGATTTTCTGTATCGCTATTATGGAAAGAAAGTAATTATTCTGTTGGATGAGTATGATACGCCCATGCAGGAAGCTTATGTTCACGGATATTGGCAAGATCTGACAACGTTTACCAGAAATTTGTTTAACTCCACCTTCAAGACGAATCCGTGGATGGAACGGGCTATTATGACAGGAATTACGAGAATTAGTAAGGAATCCATTTTCTCAGATTTGAATAATCCTGAAGTGGTGACAACTACTTCGGAAAAATACATGGATAGCTTTGGGTTTACGGAAGAGGAAGTTTTTGATGCATTAGAAGAATTTGGTCTATCAGAATACAAGCAGGATGTGAAGGACTGGTATGACGGCTTTACTTTCGGTACACGAACAGATATATATAATCCATGGTCAATTCTGAATTATCTGGACAAGAAAAAATTAACGACCTACTGGGCGAATACCAGCTCCAACAATCTGGTCGGAAAGCTGATCCGCGAAGGAAATAAAACTGTGAAACAAGAGTTTGAAAGGTTACTGCGGGGAGAAACCATCACAATGGCGCTGGACGAGCAGGTGGTTTATAATCAGTTATCCACAAAGAGAAATGCAATCTGGAGCCTTTTGCTTGCCAGTGGGTATTTAAAAGTGACCGGAACGGAATTTGAGGGACGGACGGGAATGGTCTATTATCATCTGACAATTACCAATAAAGAGGTTCGGATTATGTTTGAGAACATGGTTCGGGACTGGTTTGCGGAATCGGACGATGTCTACAACGATTTTATTAAGGCACTTTTGAATGGTGATGTAAAAGCCATGAATACGTACATGAATAAGGTGGCGCTGGTAACCTTCAGTTATTTTGATACCGGAAAGAAGCCCTCAGAAGCTGAGCCAGAACGGTTTTATCACGGTTTTGTACTGGGACTGATTGTGGAATTAAGCGGCAGATATGCTGTTACATCGAACCGGGAGAGCGGATTTGGAAGGTATGACGTGGTATTGGAACCATTGAGGGAAAATGACTATGCATATATTCTGGAGTTCAAGGTTCACGACCCGGAGGATGAGAAGACGCTTAAGGATACTGTGGCTGCTGCCCTTGACCAGATAGAGGAAAAAAAGTATGAGACCGCACTTTTGGCAAAGGGGATTTCTTCAGAAAAGATACGGAAATATGGGTTTGCTTTTGAAGGGCAGAAAGTGTTGATTGGATAAAGTCATTCCATTGAAATTTGCAATAATGTGTGCTACAATGATGGTCATAAATATTTAGTTTGAAAGGAAATTACTCTATGATTCCCGAATTCGAAGTAAGACGAGCTATATGCGAAGTAGGAAAAAGACTTTATGCGAAGGGATACGTTGCCGCAAAGCACGGAAATATCTCTTATAAATACAGCGAAAACGAGTATTTCTGTACACCTCGTGGCGTATCAAAGGTGTTCCTTACACCCGATAAGATCGTAAAAGTGGATGCAAACGGCAAGAAGATCGGCAACGGTATGTATGAACCCACCTCTGAGGTGACGCTCCACATTCGCATGTACAAGGAAAATCCCGAGATCAACGCACTCATTCACGCACAACCGCCGTTTTCAACAGCTTACGCCATTAAAAACGCACCGATTAACAACTGTGTTCTTCCCGAGAACTATGTTTATCTCGGAGTAGTTCCCAAGGGTGCTTATAACAAGGCAACGGGCGGGATTTCCGCGGAGCTTATAGACTGCCTTAAGACCAAGAAGGCATTTTTATTTGAAGGCACCAGCGTGTTCTCAACGGGCGATACGCTTGAAAACGCGTTTGACAACGTCGATTCTCTTGAATTTTATTCAAAGATGAATTTCATCGGCAGTTACATTCCTTGCGGAGCAAACGTTACCGAAGCGGTTTCCGATCATTCGGGAAACGAGGCTGTCGTTAAGTCTGTGACTGAGCAAATCATGCGAGAGCTTGGAATGTGATATTTTGGATTTTAAAAGAGGCTGAAAAAACCATGACACTGGTGCAACAGCTTCTTTTTTTGTGTTGAAAATTATGAAAATCAACAAAATGGGAAATTGAGCCTCGTAAATGACAACGGACTGCAAAAATTACTTGACCTGTCGTAGTAATTGTGATATAACTACTTCATCAGACGTAGTAATTTGTTAAGTAATGCATATAATAAAGTATGTAGCCGCTTTTATATTTGCCTTTGGGAAAGGGGTTGATTGGTTGATTAGCAGTGATGTCATGCGTGGCTATAATGAACTGATGATTTTATATTTGTTGTTGGAACAAGATTCCTATGGGTATGAAATATCCAGGCGAATTAGGGAGATTTCAAGTGAAAAATATGTGATGAAAGAGACAACGCTGTATTCCGCATTTACGAGACTGGAAAAGTCGGGTTATATGGAGTCTTATTTTGGAACGGAAACAAACGGAAAGCAAAGAACTTATTATAAGATTACGCAGGCGGGAATAGATTATTATCATGAAAAATGTGAGGAATGGAAGTTAGTAAAGGAAGTTGTTGAGAAATTTATTGCAATTATTTAACAGGAAAATGTAGAGGAGATTGTTTATGGAAACCATTTTAATGTATCTGGATAATATGTTTTTGAATATCCCAAAGACGCCGGAGGTTATACGAGCGAAAGAGGAGCTGGCGTCCATGATGGAGGATAAATATAACGAGTTGATGGCAAATGGAAAGAAAGAAAACGAGGTCATTGGTATCGTTATTTCTGAGTTTGGGAATCTGGAAGAACTGGCAGCGGAGCTTGGCATTGAGTTTGGGGCTGAAAAAAAAGCGGGCAGTGGAAGTAGTGCAGACTATGGAAGTAATGCGGGCTATGGAAGTAATGCAGGTTATGGAAGTAATGCGGGCTATGGAAGTAATGCAGGTTATGGAAGCAATGCAGGTTATGGAAGTAATGCAAACCATGAAAACCGGGAGCATCGGGAAAATAATGCGGTTTATGAGCCGGTGCGCCAGGTAAGCCGGCAGGAAGCGGAGGAGTATATGATAGTATCGGAAAAATCTTCAAAGTGGATTGCCACAGGAGTGTTGTTGTGTATTTGGTGCCCGATTTTTCTGATTTTCTGTGGTGGGATTGACGATGCGGTAAAAAGGCTGAGTGATGGCGCGTTTGTGTTGTTTGGCCTGGTACCTTTATTTATTATGATTGGAATTGCGGTGGGTATTTTTATTTATCATGGAACAAAGTTGGAAAGATTCGAGTGGCTGAAAAAGGAAAAAATTCAGATAGATGCAGCTTTTGAACAGGAACTGGCGCAGATTGCCGAGGAGGAACAGTCTGCGAGCACAATAAAAATCATCATTGGCGTAATTATGTGCATTTTTTCCGTAATACCGTTGCTTGTTACAGGAAGCATCAGTGACAATGATTTCATTCATGTTTTGTCTTTGATATTTTTGTTGATGATCGTTGGACTCGCCGTTGCAATGATAATTATTGGCGGAAACAGAATGGAGTGCATCAAGATTTTGCGACAGGAGGGAGAGTATTCTGTCAGAAAAAAAGAGAGCAATAAAATTGTGGATGTTATAGCAGGAGTTTACTGGCCGGTCGTGGTTGTCATTTATCTGGCATGGAGTTTTACCACGGGGATGTGGAGCTATACCTGGATTGTGTGGCCGATTGCAGGTGCACTTTTTGGGGCGGTTGCAGTGATTTGTGAAGTGGTTTGCCAGGCATTAAAAAAGTCTTCTATGCAATAGGAACGAGCGTCCTATTGCATAAAAGATCTTTGGAAGCAAGGCACAGCTTCGTGTGTGGAACATAAGCTGTGCAGGGAGCAAGCCTCCATCGCGGAGAGCTTTTAATGGGTTTGCGGCCGTAACTGTGAAGGTACTGAACAGTTATAGCATTTCTTAAATGTCGCGTATGGCATTTTTTATTTCCTGCACATATTTTCCAACGTGTTCAGGGGCATCTTTGCCATATTTTTCAATAATTTTTATAATGGCAGAACCAATGATAGCGCCATCTGACAGGGCAGCCATCTTTGCAGCCTGTTCCGGTGTGGAGATGCCAAAGCCAACGGCGCAGGGAACGTCGGTATTTTCCCGGACAAGTGAGACGATGGAGGCAATGTCGGTGCTGATTTCGCTTCTTGTGCCGGTGACGCCAAGGCTGGATACGATGTATAAAAAGCCTTCCGCTTCCTTTGCAATCATGGCAATGCGGTTTTTGGAGGTTGGAGCGATCAGAGAAACCAGGGCAACGTCGTATTTTTTGCAGATTGCCTGGAATTCGTCTTTTTCTTCATAGGGAATGTCCGGCAGGATAAGGCCATCGATTCCGATTTCCTGGCAGGTGGAAATAAATTGCTCCGCACCGTAGGAAAAGACTACATTGGCGTAGGTCATAAAAACCATGGGGACGGTTACATCCTTCCGCAGGTCGCGAACCAGGTCAAAAATTTTGTCTGTGGTTACGCCGCCCTTTAATGCACGGAGGTTGGCGGCCTGGATGACAGGGCCTTCTGCGGTGGGATCCGAGAAGGGGATGCCCAGTTCTATTAAGTCAGCGCCGTTTGCTGTGGCGGCGCGTACAACACCAGCGGTGGTTTCCAGGTCTGGATCGCCGCAGGTAATAAAGGGAATAAAGGCCTTTCCGTTTTCAAAGGCTGTCTGTATTTTATTCGTTGTTTCGATATTACTCATAGATGTTCTCCCCTCTGTATCTTGCGATGGCAGCGCAATCTTTATCTCCTCTGCCGGATATCGTAACTACAATAATCTTGTCTTTGTCCATGGTCGGGGCCAACTTGGTGGCATAGGCGACGGCATGGGCGGATTCGATGGCCGGGATGATGCCTTCGGTTTTGGAAAGATATTCGAATGCGTTTACTGCTTCATCGTCGGTAACCGGAACATATTCTGCTCTGCCGATATCGTGAAGGTAGGCATGTTCCGGTCCTACACCCGGATAGTCAAGGCCGGCGGATATGGAGTAAACGGGAGCAATCTGGCCGTATTTATCCTGACAGAAATAGGATTTCATGCCGTGGAAAATGCCGACACTGCCAGTGTTTACTGTTGCGGCGGTCTCGAAGGTATCAATGCCGCGACCTGCTGCTTCGCATCCGATGAGCCGTACATCTTTGTCTTCGATAAAATGATAAAAGCTGCCGATGGCGTTGGAACCGCCGCCCACGCAGACAAGTACCGCATCGGGCAGGCGACCTTCTTTTTCCAGAATCTGTTCTTTGATTTCTCTGGATATCACAGCCTGGAAGTCGCGGACGATCGTGGGGAATGGGTGAGGGCCCATCACGGAACCCAGGCAGTAGTGGGTGTCGGAGATACGTTTGGTCCACTCCCGCATGGCTTCGGATACGGCATCCTTTAAGGTTGCTGTGCCGCTTTTGACTGGGATGACTTCAGCTCCAAGCAGGCGCATGCGGTAGACGTTTAAGGCCTGGCGAATGGTGTCTTCTTCGCCCATGAAAACGACGCACTCCATTCCCATGAGTGCGGCAGCAGTGGCGGTTGCAACGCCGTGCTGTCCGGCGCCGGTCTCGGCGATGAGGCGGGTCTTGCCCATTTTCTTTGCCAGGAGTGCCTGGCCCAGTACGTTGTTAATTTTGTGGGCGCCGGTGT
>JAGASC010000252.1 GCA_017621905.1 Roseburia sp. | reverse complement strand
TTTTGAAGATATTTCTTTAGAGAATCTTTATGCGGAAAGCTGCCATACCATTATTCGTATGCTGAGCGTGACAGCGGCAATTAAAAATATCCGCATAAAAAATGTTTATGCAGGATTTCGCTGCTATGCAATAAACCTGGATGGAGCCAGATACTGCAGGACACCGTTATTCGCGGAGGCGGATTATCCGGACGGCGTAGGCCATGTCAGCGATATTTCCATTGAAAATTTTACCTGCTATCCGGTTTTTGAATTGCCCGAGGACTGGAAGGGGTCACCGGCGAACCCGAGAGTTGCATTGATGTTTGAGTCTACGATGCATAATTTCAGTATATCTGGGTTCCGTAGAATTTCTGTCCCAAATGAGCCTTCTGATTCGCTGGCCTTAAAAGCGACAAACCTGGTGAATGAAAGGATATGTGCGGATGGAAAAGATTATATTTTAAGCAACAAAGACGACGTTTTAAGATTAGAAAACTTTGCTGAGTTGAGAATAGAATAGATTTTCTAAACAAATCCGATTTTGATTGAGTGGGCAAACAAATAAAGCTGGCCAGGCCAAAGCTGTTCAGCAGTTTGTCTGCCTGTAGATGACCATTTTTAACATAGTAATAGATGTCGCAAAACAGGCTTAAGTTCATACTGTATGGTGCGGTTTGGATAGGCAGAGGACATGTTGTTCTGTTTTGCATAATAAAAAGGTGTGGAGACCGGCTTTTATTTGTGATGAAATGCATTAAATTTATTTCTAATCGTCTGTCCACGACTCGTTTTGTTGATAAAATTTATATGCTGGAGGATGGCAGGATTATCGAGCAGGGAAATCACGATACATTGCTGGCGTTGAAGGGGAAATATGCGGATTTCACAGAAAGTTTTATTTGTATTCTCCTTAATGATTCGTTATAATAAAGAAAAATGCAGCTGGTTGAAACAAAGTTTATTGAGAGATGTAACGGAAAGGGGCGTGCAGATATGGTGAATAGAAAAGCGAAGCTTCCGATAGGAATAGAGAACTTTAAAGAGATTCGTACACAAGAATTTTATTATGTGGATAAGACCGGATTAATTGCCGATCTGCTTTACAACTGGGGAAAAGTGAACCTGTTTACCCGTCCCAGGCGGTTCGGAAAAACTTTGAATATGAGTATGTTGAAATGTTTTTTTGAAATTGGCTGTGACCAGACGCTGTTTGATGGTCTGACAATTGCAAAAGAAACAGAGCTGTGCGACACATATATGGGGAAGTTCCCTGTAATTTCCATCAGCTTAAAAGGAGTCAGCGGCAAGGAGTTCGCGGCAGCAAGGGCAATGTTATGCAATGTGATTGCACGGGAGGCATTGAGATTTCAGTTCCTGTTGGAGAGCGACCGATTATCACAAGTTGAAAAACAGCAGTATATGTCATTAACTGCACGCGGTGAAAAGGAATTTTCGATGACAGACGCGGAATTGATGAACAGCCTGCGGACTTTGTCCGCTCTGTTGGAAAAACATTATGACCACAAAGTTATTATATTGGTGGATGAGTATGATGTTCCGCTGGACAAGGCAATGCATGCAGGTTACTATGAGGATATGATTGACTTGATCCGCAATTTTTTAAGCGAGGCATTAAAGACCAACGACAGCCTTTATTTTGCCGTACTTACCGGCTGCCTTCGTGTATCAAAGGAGAGTATTTTTACCGGGCTGAACAATCTGAATGTGTTGTCAATTATGGATGTGGAATTTGATGAGCATTTTGGTTTTATGGATAGCGAAGTAAAGGAAATGCTGGAATATTACCAATTTTCGGAAGCGTATGATGCAGTAAAAGAGTGGTATGATGGTTATCGGTTTGGCAACGTGGATGTCTATTGTCCCTGGGATGTGATTTGTTATTGTAATAAACTTCGTGCCGACCGGGAGGCTGTGCCGGAAGCATACTGGTCCAATACCAGCGGCAACGATATCATACGCCGCTTTATTGACATGGCTGATGCCACAACAAAAATGGAAATTGAAAAGCTGATGGCAGGGGAAGCGATAGAAAAGGAAATCCACAAGGAACTGACCTACAAGGACCTGTACGATTCCATTGACAACCTCTGGAGCGTATTGTTTCTTACCGGTTATCTGACCAAAAGGGGAAGAAGTGCTGGAGATAAGCTTATGCTGGCAATTCCCAATCAGGAGATCCGGAAAATATTCGAAAGCCAGATCCTAAAGTGGTTTCATGACACGGTAAGGAAAGACGGTGCCACGTTAAATCAGTTCTGCGAAACATTCCAAAGAGGGGATGCTGCCGGTATCGAGGAACAATTCAATGATTACCTGTGGAACACGATCAGCATTCGGGATATTGCTGTGAAAGGGAAAAAAGAGAATTTTTACCACGGAATCCTCCTTGGGCTGCTGCGCTACAAGGAGAACTGGGAATTATCCTCCAATCAGGAATCCGGCGATGGTTACAGTGATATTATCATAAGGACCGGTAAAGAGCGAATCGGAATCATTATAGAAGTAAAATATGCAAAAAATGGTGATTTAGAGAAGGGATGTGTGGAGGCCTTAGAACAGATTGAAACAAATAATTATGAAGAAGAGCTGAGAAAAAACGGCATGCGGATTATCTTGAAATATGGGATTGCCTGTTACAAGAAGCGGTGCATGGTGGTTCTGGCAGAGGAAATAAACGGGTAAAATAAGATGAATCATTGAGGATTTCTCCCCGGTGTGGCAGTGAAAGAAACTGCTCACCGGGGATTTTTTGTTGACGTTAATCTTATATCATGGTGATTTCCAATGCACGGTACGGACGTCCTTCTACAACCTCCGGTTCAAAGGAGATGAGGACAATATTATTCTTTCTCAGTTCGAGATCGCACCCAACCGCCAGCAGAGGATTTTGGGCATGGGCTCTTTTGTAATTT
>JAGASC010000251.1 GCA_017621905.1 Roseburia sp. | reverse complement strand
GATACCTTCACTGTTACGTGCATCCAGCCATGAAAATCTCGTTCGCAAATCTCATTTGTCTTCGACAAAAGAGATAGGGCTGGATGCCAGCATGTTCTACGTTTTCTTACTATAATGTAATATCCAACTCTTTGCAGCACCGGTTGATTTCTTCTACCAGCTCATTGTCCGTCAGGACGGTGACTCTTCCGTCCTCGTACTGCTGATCTACCCATACTTTGATATTTTTTACCAGCTCAGAATTCTTATCGACCCATTTTTCCTTTGGAAGGTGATAATAGGAATTGATCCAGTGTGCAATACCTGCCAGACCGGAGGTATTCGATACAGATACCAGAGGCGGCCGGTTCAAAAACTTTCCGGTGTCAAATATATTGTAAATCTCTTCATTTTTCAGCAGGCCGTCCGCGTGGATTCCGGCACGGGTCACGTTAAAGTTTTTGCCCACAAAGGGGGTACGGCTCGGCTGTGTATAGCCCAGTTCTTTTTCAAAATACTCCGCAAGTTCTGTGATGACAGTCGTATCCATGCCGTCCAGAGTTCCTTTTAACTGTGCATATTCGAATACCATTGCCTCAAGAGGTGTATTTCCGGTGCGCTCTCCGATACCGAACAGAGAACAGTTAACACCGCTGGCTCCGTAAAGCCATGCTGTGGTGGAGTTATTTACTGCCTTATAGAAATCATTGTGTCCGTGCCACTCAATCAGCTCTGAGGGCACACCTGCATGGGTGGTAAGACCATAAATAATGCCGGGTACGCTTCGTGGAATCACGGCTCCCGGGAAGTTTACGCCGTATCCCATGGTGTCGCAGGCGCGAATTTTAATCGGTATTTTATATTCATCCATGAGCTTCATCAGCTCCAGGCAGAATGGAATGACAAAACCATAGATGTCAGAACGGGTAATATCCTCCAAGTGACAGCGTGGACTGACACCTGTTTCGAGACATTCCCGGATGACACTTAAGTACAGGTTCATTACTTCCTTTCTCGTCATCTTCATCTTATAGAAAATATGATAATCAGAACAGCTGACTAAAATTCCGGTCTCCCTTAAGCCGATGTCTTTTACTAACTGGAAGTCCTGCTTGCTGGCACGAATCCAGCTTGTTACCTCCGGAAATTTGTAACCGCGTTCCAGACATTTATAAACTGCATCACGATCCTTTTTGCTGTAAAGGAAAAATTCACTCTGACGCACCAGGCCCTTCGGTCCGCCCAGACGGTGCAGATAGTCATAAATGGTCACAATCTGTTCTGTCGTATAGGGTGCTCTGGACTGCTGTCCATCACGGAATGTAGTATCTGTAATCCATATTTCCTCCGGCATATTATGTGGCACAATTCGGTCGTTAAATGCAATTTTCGGTATCTCTTCGTAGGGGAAGAGGTTGTGAAATACATTGGGTTCCTCCACCTCCACCAACTGATAGAAGTGCTCCTCCAACTGCAGCAGGTTTGTTTTCTTATTCATTACGACTTCTCTCATAGCTGAATCTCCCTTCGTCAACTCCATGTTTCAGGAACGTCCCGGCATTCCTGACTGATATGCCTTTTAGACTCCTGCATATTCATTTTGCATAATTGTATACAATTATACCGTTGTACTATTGTATACATCTTTTTTGGCTATTTGTCAATGCATAAAATTTTATATTAGATATAACTTTTTGTTATAATTTAAAAAAATATTTCTGTAACACAATTTCCGCAATCCCATAATATACAGTGTAAGAAAAATTTGGAGGATTTAACATGAGTGATTTAGCTGCAACAAACTGTGGCGGTGGATGTGGTTGTAACGAAGGAGGATGTGGCTCCATTATATGGATCATCATCTTACTGTGTCTCTGTGGCGGCAACAATGGTCTGTTTGGCGGCGGATGCAACAATGGTTGTGGATGCGGCAATGACAGCTGCCTGATTATTATCCTGCTTCTCTTCTGCTGTGGCGGAATGGGAAATAACTTCTGCTGCTAATACCAAAGGGCGGAATCTTATGTACGATGGGGTATTATTCCCGTTGTACAGCAAAAAAGGAGCGGTCTCCCCGCTCTTTTTTTTGCTGTTTCTATTACATTCAAAAACCTATTATTAAGAATTTTATGATTTATCCTTTGGTGGCACACTTTCTTTTTTTCGTTCCTGATCCTGCATCAGCTTTTCATATACGCGACACTCTTCTGGAACCTTTTTCTTACGCAGGCACTCTTCATCTATTTCATAGACACTGTTACCGTCAACAATCAACATATAATTCTCCTTGTTTTTCGAAGAAAAATGTCAACTCATCTGTGAACAGAGTTGGATTTTCCATCTCATAACATCATATGTCTTTGTTGTCATAAAGCACCTTTTCCTATCATAAACTATAGAAAAAGAAGTAACTATTCAGGAATAGTTCAAAAAAGGTAAATTATGGATGATATACCAAATACTTCATTTGATGACATGACCCGTACCAGAAACATTCAAATGCTGAAAACGATTATTCCTTATATGCAGGAAGCACAAAAAAAGCAATTTGCCATATTAATAAAATATATGGAACTTGAAAATACGATTCAGGTTTTTTCTCAGGAGGATAAGGTGATGGCAATGTGTTCTGCCGGCGATAAAGGCAATAATACACTGTCTCTTTTAAATGACCTGCGCCAATTCTTCAATGAAAAGGATCAGGAATCCCTTGATATGCTCATTAATATGCTTTCCATGATGGAAACCTATGAGTCCATTTTCACGTAAATACACAATAACTACATCCCAAAAACAGCAAATAAAGCACCACAGGAAGCGCACTTAAAACGAACCATTATGTCCAAACGAACCAACCTCACTGAAAAGCAGCTACCCCAAAAATCAATTACTGTACCAAATCCAGAAAGGAACTCTATGGCCTACGATTTTTTAGAAAATAATCCTTTGTTAAATGGCATGTCACCGGAAAAAATGCAATTTCTTATGAATTTTGCAAACAGTCCAAAACCTTCTGACATGAAAGACATGATGCCATTTCTGCTGATGAGCATGAACTCGGCAAAATCAAATAATATTCAATTCTCCGACCCGGAAACGGAGCTTCTAGTGACCATACTAAAGCAGAATATGACACCGGAGGAAGCTGCAAAAGCAGATAAGATTTTGCAATTCATGAAAAGCAGAAAGAGCGGTTGACACCGCTCTTTTCTGCTTTACCACATGGAGGCAACATTTATTTCCAACACTTTATCAATCGGAGATGCACTCTTCCCTTTTCCATCTGTTCCCTCGAAGTACTTCATGCTGGCTGATTCAAAAAGCACATATGCGTTACTGTCCACAATTGCAATTTCTTCCGAACAGGGCGGCATCTCGACTCTGACGGCCGGCTCCTGAGGGGTTTGATTCATCTCTTCAAGAGAGGAATACAGCATGAGATAGGAAGAGTTGTTTCTGCCATAAGAGGTGCTCAAATATACAGCTCCCCTTGTATCAAATGCGATTCCCTGCACTTTGCTTGGAATATGGTAGCTGCTTAATGCTGTCAGACTGTCACTTGCTGAATTATAGCTATAAGCAATCATCTCTGACTCTAAAAGCAGTGTATGCGTAGCCACCCAGATTTTTCCATCATAAAACGTAAGGCAGGATGGTATATTTTTTAGTGCATACTCCTTTGATGCAGAGGACATATCAAGCATATTGTCATTTTCTGCAATAGCTCCCACAATAAATTTGTATGGAATCCGCTCCAGTGTGTTGGAATCAGAATGACAGATCCAGACGTTGTCACCGTCAAAGGCAATTCCGCCCAAATGACTGCTCTCCTTCATATCCAATGATTTCAGAAATCTTCCGGTCTCCCGCTCAAAAATCATAAGTGCTCCCTGCTTCCCGGATTCTTCCGTGTAAGATGTCATCAAAATATAATCCGGTGTAAAACAAAGTCCCTGAAGGCACTGGGCTTCGCTGCTGATTACATTGTCCAGATAGTCCTTTTCTCTGGTAGCAGGCATTCCCGGAATATTCACATGCTCCAGAAAGCCATAACTGCAGGACCGCAGTACTTTTTCCACTTGCCCATCACTGTACCATGACTTGTAAGAATACATCTCTACATTATAGTGATTGTCTATCGCTTTGGTCCATTTTGCAAAAAGCACCATGTTTGCTGCGTTATCTTCATTTATCTCTGTAATTTTATTTCTATAACTACTATCTGTATACCACCCCGCAAAATTATACCCTTCACGTTCCGGCACAGAAAGTACCAGGGGCAGCTGATCCCGTCTTAAAACCTGCGGGTTATATCCACTGTTGCTGCCTCCGTCTAAAGCATACTTCAGTCGAATCGTACCTGTAATATTCCCCTTTGATGACGAACCGATTCCATCCTCCGGGGCATATATGCGCCCGGAGGATGGAATCTCCAACGTATCAATGGTGCAGGCACGCATCAATTGCGGATCATTTAACAGAAACACAAATACATATAAAATTACAATCAGTTCTTTACGCAGCCGCAATGTTCCTCCTCCTTACAAGGGGACATTTTTGCTTCCCGGGATTTTAATCTTCCAGATTCTCTAGCTTGCTTGCTCTCGCTGCCACTTCCTTCTCCTGAATATCGGAAGGTGCCTGCTCATATCTTGCAAACTCATATGAGAAGGTTCCGTTTCCACCGGTCATGGAACGCAAATCCGTGTTATAACCGTATAATTCCATCACAGGAATGTCGGCTTCAATTGCCTGATATCCATGCTCTGCCGGATTCATACCAAGTACACGTCCGCGGCGCTTATTCAAATCGCCCATAACATCACCGGTATATTTGTCAGGAACTAATACCTGCAAGGATGCGATTGGCTCAAGTAAAACAGGAGATGCTTCCATGAAGCCTTTCTTGAAGGCCTGAATGGTCGCTACCTTAAATGCCATCTCGGAGGAATCTACCGGATGGTAAGAACCATCGTAAAGTACTGCTTTTACACCTACTACCGGATATGCCGCCATTGGTCCTTTCAGAACGGCTTCCTGAACACCCTTCTCTACTGCAGGGAAGTAGTTCTTCGGAACGGCACCGCCTACGACACACTGATCGAATACGTAAGCGGAATCCAGATCACCGGAAGGCTCAAAGGTCATCTTTACATGTCCATACTGGCCATGGCCGCCGGACTGTTTCTTGTACTTATATTCCACGTCAGCTTTCTTGCGGATGGTTTCACGGAATGCAACCTTCGGTTTTGTCAGCTCGATTTCTACTTTATAACGTTCCAAAAGCTTGCTTGCCACAACCTCTATATGCTGGTCGCCCATACCGTAAAGTAATGTCTGTCCGTTTTCAGCATCGTTAACTGCCTTTAAGGTCAGATCCTCCTGCATCAATTTCTGAAGAGCCTGTGAGATTTTATCCTCGTCCCCTTTATTTTTTGCTTTGTATCGTTTGTACGTATATGGTGTGGAGATGGAGGTCCGAATATACACAATCGGGTTCGCTTTGGTGGACAGGGAATCTGTGGTAGTCACAGAGGTAAGCTTTGCCAGCGCACCGATATCACCTGCGTGCAGCTCTTTTACTTCCTCCGGTTTATTGCCCCGAAGCACATAAAGCTTTCCGATTTTTTCCTCGGTATCCTTGTGATGGTTGAACATCACGTCATCTGTTTTTAACACACCGGAATTTACTTTAATCAATGAATATTTTCCAATAAACGGATCCGCAATGGTCTTCCATACATATGCGGACTTCGGTTTCGCAAAATCATAATCCGCATTGTAAACTTCGTTTGACTTGGCATTGATACCGGTGCAGGCACGTTTTTCCGGACTCGGAAGATATTTTACAATGTCTACCATCAGGGTATACATACCTCTCGCCAGAATGTTGGATCCCATCAATACAGGAACGATGCTTCCCTCTGATACATTGACACGCAGAGCCTGACGGATTTCATCCTCGGAAAACTCCTCGCCGCTGAAATAACGATCCATAAATTCCTCACTGGTCTCAGCAACTGCCTCCATGAGTGCTTCCCGGCAAATATTCAGATTCTCAATGGAGTAATCCGGAACATCGGTCTTTTCCACTTCGCCGTTGTCTAACCAGCGTTTTGCACGCTGCTGTAATACATTGACATAGCCCACGAACTGTCCGTTCTCACGAATCGGAAGATGGAAAGGAGCAATTTTCTTTCCGTACATTTCCTGCAGATCCTCTACCACCTGCCGAAAACTTGCCTCATCAATGTCCATATCTGTAACAAATACCATACGCGGCAATTTATACTTCTCGCACATCTCCCAAGCTTTTCTGGTGCCGACCTCAATTCCCGCTTTACCGGAAACAACAATAATTGCAGCATCAGCAGCGCTGACAGCTTCTTCCACTTCACCTACAAAG
>JAGASC010000250.1 GCA_017621905.1 Roseburia sp. | reverse complement strand
TTCATTTTTTTATTTTCATTGTAAAATATTTCAGAAATTCCCTTATCAATTCCATTGCTTCCTGCTCCCGCTCCGGCTCCCTGTCACACATCTTTATAAGAAGGGTAACCGGTGCGGCAAACTCCATGGCAAGCATTCGTGGATCATCCTGCTTAATAATACCGTCATCCATCATTTTACGGAAAATCTTCTGATACATTCCCTGTATGCCGTCCATACTATATCTCGAAGAAAGCTTTGCGATACGGGGACTTCTAAACTGTTCCATAGCCAAAATTTTTCTCGTCTTCTTTATCACATCATCATGCAGCGTAAACTGAATTCTACGCAATGAAATATCGATCAATTCCTCGACAGAAAACGGAATCTCCCCTAAGTGCGATTCCGATCCAAAATTTTCCTCATAATAGCCTTCCACCTTCTCAATCAGCACATCCAGAATTTCTTCTTTACTCTTAAAATGCTTATAGATGGAAGGGCCCTTTAGCTCTGCTTTTTCAGCAATCAGATCAACACCCACACCGTCATATCCCTTTTCAGAAAACAATGTCAGTGCCGAATCTAAAATTCTTTCCCTTGTAGCCTTTTTTTCCAAGTCATTTTCTCCCTCTCGACATTTTCCATACAATGATATTATAGTTAACGCTCGTTTCCAATGTCAAGGTTATATTTTCGTTTCTATACTTTTCAATACTCTCTTACATATAAAAAGGTGTGCACCTGCACACCTTCTCTATTATGTCTGCGTTATGTTCCGTACCCACTTGTATTTTTTATAATGAATGTAAACTGCGGGAATCTTAACAAATTCATCCAGCGTCAGAATAAATGCCACAACCATAACCGGTGCTTTTAACACAAAAGCAAAGAGGCATCCCAAAGGAACTACCACCAGCCATAATGTAATCAGATCACAACACATTCCAAATTTTGTATCTCCTCCTGCCGGAAAGATACCTGAGATAATGGTGGAATTCAGGGAATTGCCAATGATGTAATATGCGGCCATAAAAAGCATTCCCTTCAGGTACACCATAGCTGTCGGTGTCAGTGTAATGACTCGCAGGATAATCGGAATCAGGCAGACGATAAAAACATCTGAAGCCACACCAATCCAGATGGACAGTCTGACATATTTACCTCCAAGCCTTTTTGCCTCATCAAGTTCATTTTTCCCAAGCAGTCCGCCAATCACGATACCTACCGCCGCAGCAACACCCCAGCAGAAGCTTGCGATCATAGTTCTGACAATATTTGCAATGGAATTGGCTGCTACGGCATCGTTACCAAGGTGCCCCATGATGACAGAATACATGGTTACACCACATCCCCAGCCAAGCTGATTAATCAGAATCGTCAGCGAATACGTCCGATAATCCTTCAGCAGTTTCGCATCCTTTCCATGGAAAAGATATTGTAGTTTTGTATTCGGACAATCATATTTTCTGACAATGATCAGTGCAAAAACCACCTCAAACATACGGGCAATCACCGTTGCCAGTGCAGCGCCCACAATACCCATGGCAGGGCAGGGACCAATTCCAAAAATAAAAACTGCATTTAATACGATATTAATGACAACCGAGAGGGAACCTATCAAAGAGCTGAGGCCGGCACGGTCACAGACCTTTAATACCCCAAAATAAATCTGTGATATACCGGTCAGGACAAAGGAAAGGGAAACCGTTCTTAAATACCTGGCGCCTTCTTCTATCAACGCTTCCTCCGGTGTAAAGATCCTCATGACTTTATCCGGCAAAAATGCGGTAACCAGCGAGAAAACCAGTCCTACAATTACCGCATACCGAAGCGCGATTGTAATTACCTTTTCTACGCTTTTCCTATCCTCTTTGCCCCAATACTGTGCCCCCATCACATTAAAGCCGGACACAAAAGCACAATAAAACAGGCTGTATACAAATGCCACCTGGGTTGCCAGCGAAGATGCTGACAACGATTTCTGATCCAGGAATCCCAACATGAATGCATCGGATGCACTGACCAAAGAGGTCATTAAATATTGAAACGAAATGGGACCGACAATTTTAAATAACGCTATATAATCATTTTTGTTTTTCATTTTATCTTAACCTCAACATCCCGTACAGGATGCTCTTTCCTCATCCGGGGCAAGGATCCCCTCAATTGCAGCAAGCTCATCTGCTGTAAAATCCAAATGCTCCACAATCTTCACATTATCAATAATCTGCTCTTTGCGGCTTGCACCTATCAATACTGTCGTTACCTTATTCTCACGAAGCACCCAGCTAAGTGCCATCTGTGCCAGACTCTGTCCTCTGCTCTGTGCAATCTCATCCAGCCTTCGAATCATACAAAGCTTTTCTTCCGTAATACTTGAACTTTGCAGAAAATGATTTTTTGCCGCACGGCTGTCCTTTGGAATTCCGTTCAGATACCGATTGCTCAGCATCCCCTGCGCAAGCGGACTAAAGCAGATCACACCACAGCCGCACTGCGCTGCCGCATCCAGCAATCCGTCCTTTTCTACCCAGCGGTCGAACATATTATAATTCGGCTGCGTGATCAAAAGCGGCGTTCCGTTTTCTTTTAAAATCTCTGCCGCTTTTTTCAGATCCTTTGCATGATAATTGGAAATACCAACATACAATGCCTTGCCCTGCTTAACAATATCGGAAAGAGCTCCCATCGTCTCTTCCAGCGGAGTCTCCGGATCCGGTCTGTGATGATAAAAAATGTCCACATACTCTAATTTCATACGTTTTAAACTCTGGTCGATACTCGCCATCAAATACTTTCTTGAACCATGATCGCCATAAGGGCCGGGCCACATATCATATCCTGCTTTCGTGGAGATGATCATCTCATCTCGATATTGACGCAGATCAATTTCCATATTACG
>JAGASC010000249.1 GCA_017621905.1 Roseburia sp. | reverse complement strand
TATAATCTCCATGACAAAATCCATACATTTCCTGCTCCGGTTCCATACTTCGCAGCAGTTCTGTCACCTGTTCCGCTTTTTGGATAAAATACGGATATTGGTCCGCAAAAAGGGTCTCGAATTCATTTTTCTTTTTTCTGCTCCGTATGTAGTTTTTTACCTTGTGCAGTTCGCGGTTATGTTTTTCGTAGAGAGAAAGCAGGGCCCCCGGATCTGTCCGCACAAATTCGGGCACTTCCCCCTGATAGGATGCCGCCGCATTGTGGAACTCCGCCAATTTCCGCACTGATGTCAGCATATCCTCCCGGCTCTTCGTATCGCATTCTGCCCCCGCAAATGCGTCCAGCAAAAGATATTTGACCTCATCCTCCCCCACTGCCACAGGGCTGCCTTCCTTCGTGCGACAGACGCTCTCCACCAGAAGTCCGCCAGCCCGAAGATGTTCCAGCATATCTGCCAGAAATTCTGCCCGCTCCTTAGAGCCTCTATATTCCTTTAATGCCTTCGTCCCCTGATTGGTCTCGCAGATATAACTCTCCCGCCCCCTGGAGACAGATTTTACTTCCAGTTCATATTGTTCCAGCACTTGCTCCGGTCGATTATACACAAAAACCCCTCCATATGATTCATCTGCGGTGTCGCCACCGTGTCTATTTATCATATGTAAGGGGTTCTTATTTTATGAGCCTGTTCCAACAAATTCTCTTTTGTATTCTGTGTGGGATCTTCCAACACGATTTCCAACAGTTGCTTTAGTACAACTCCTATTTCCTTTCCCGGCTTCATGCCGCCTTCAATCAGGTCGGTTCCTGTCACTGCCAGATCCTTTAAGGTAAGGCATTGCTGCTTTGCCAGAATTTCCTGATAAATCTGTTCATAGCGCTCCACATAGGCCAGCTTTTCTTCTCTCTGCCAGCTGCTCTGGGCCAGAATGTCTGCGCGCTTTACTGCAAAAAGTGCGGGGTACTGGTCTGTTCCGATGCGGTGGATTGCCCGGCGGATATTTCGCTCTGTAGGTTCCGGATTGTCGTCATGCCACTGTACCAGCCTGCACACTCTGTCTGTGGTGTCGTTGTCAAATTTTAATCGCCGCAGTATTTTTTTTGCCATGTCGCTGCCGGTCTGCGGGTGACCGTAAAAATGGTCAGTCCCCTTATCATCTGTGACGCGACTGAGGGGCTTTGCTACGTCATGCAGAAGCATGGTAAGACGCAGTACTTTATCGGCCGGAACATTTTTTATGGTTTCCAGTGTGTGTTCTCCCACGTTATAGATATGATGGGGATTCTTTTGCGGTGTTTCCATCATGGCATCAAATTCCGGCAGGAACACTTTCGTCAGCCCGGTTTCCCATGCCGTCTGAAGCAGCTCCGGGTGACCGGAAACCAAAAGTTTGACCAATTCTGCCTGAATCCGTTCTGCGCTGACCTTAGCAAGATTCGGCGCCAGCTCCGTGATCGCACTTTTCGTCTCCGCCTCTATGGAAAATCCCAGCTGTCCGGCAAAACGAACCGCACGCAGCATGCGAAGGGCATCCTCTGAAAATCGCTCTTTTGCGTTGCCTACACAGCGGATAGTGCCGCGCTGTAAATCCCCAATTCCATCGAAGGCATCCACCAGACCGTCTCTGTCATTGTAGGCCATGGCGTTGATGGTAAAATCGCGGCGCTTTAGGTCTTCCAACAGGTTTGAAGTGAACTGTACCTCCTTCGGATGTCTGGCATCCTCATATTCCCCGTCAATACGGTAGGTGGTTACCTCAAAGCCTTCATGATCCAGCATTACCGTGACGGTTCCGTGCTGAATTCCTGTGTCGATGGTGTGTCGAAATATGGCTTTTACCTGTTCCGGTTTGGCAGAGGTGGTGATATCCCAGTCCTGAGGGATACGGCGGAGTACGGAGTCCCGAACGCAGCCACCCACGGCATAAGCCTCGTAGCCATGCCGCATCAGGGTGTTCAATATGAACTTTACTTTTTCGGGTAAGCTAATCTTCATCAAGTCACTCCATCTCTTTTTGAATGATACTCTTTTGGGGAAATCTACCTCGTTATTTTAAACTCTACACGCATTGATTTTGCACTGACGGGGCATATGCAAAAAAACTTACTTCCTATGCCCCGCTTGCACTGTATTTCACATGAATATTTTCCTATTTTTTTACTTGACGGGGCATATGCGAAAAAATTGAGCCCTCATGCCCCGCAAATTAGAAAAAACGGGGCATCAGAGGGATATTTTTTCGTATATGCCCCCGCCTTTATCTTGATATTTTAATTTTTAACAAAAAGATAGGATTGATTCATTTAGCCAAGACATTCCGTACTCTGCAGCACCCGTTCTTCGTTTATACTTTCAGGGATATCAAATCTTAGTATGCTTTGCCCCAGTATACCAGTTTGTGGGCCGGTTTTCCACAGCATACACAAACATCAGAAATCTGTTCCTGATCATTAAATGGCATACAGCGGGAGGTCACTGCCAGATCCTCCTTGATCTTGTCTTCACATGCCTGGTCTTCGCACCACATACCACGG
>JAGASC010000248.1 GCA_017621905.1 Roseburia sp. | reverse complement strand
GGTGTGTTGCCATGCACCTGGTTCCAGTACTGGGAGGGCACCACCGGCATTCCGCTGATTCCAAAGTATTTGTTCAGCTGGTCAAAGGCTGCTGAGGCACCGCCGCGCCTGCAGCTGACAATGGCTGCTCCCGGCTTTCCGGCAAATACTGCGCTCTTTCCGTAAAATGCCCGGTCTAAAAATGAAGTGATTGCCCCGGATGCGGCAGCGTAATGTACCGGTGAACCAAATATGAAGCCGTCCGCTTCTTTTGCTTTTTCTACAAATTCATTTACCACATCATTCATAAAGCATTTTCCGGTTTCCATGCAGGCACCGCAACCGATACATCCGGCGATAGGCTTTGCTCCTACCTGGAAAATCTCTGTTTCGATCCCATTTTTTTCTAAAGCACCTGCCACTTCCAGGAGTGCGGTGTAAGTACATCCCTTTGCTTTCGGGCTTCCGTTTACTAAAATTACTTTCATGACATTTTTCCCTTTCCATTGTCTTTATGATCATTAAAATAATTGCTCAGCATATAACCCACACACCATACGGCACCTGCTGCTGTCAGATAGCCAAAGCCCTGCGCCATGGCCTTGAAGATTCTGCCGATGGTGAGATTTCCTGCCACATGGGCCAATAGAAGTCCCTTTAACGGTCTGGTCAATACCAGCCAGCCGCCCAGGTAAATCCAGCCTGCAACGCCCAGTGCATAACACAACAGGGCTGCTATTGTTTTCCATGAAAATTTCATTCTCTTTCTCTCCCCTTAGCAGTGTTCGTTGTTTCTCATATAGTAGGGATTATAGCATACTTTAGGGCAGGATGCAAAAAATTCCGGTAAACAGCAAAGTCACTCCATCGCAAGAACAATTTGCCCCGATTTTTGTGTTGCAGCCAAATCTATGATGCGCTGATTTCTGCTGCCGCGAAATTTTAAAGAAATATCTTTTTCCGCCAAAATGAATGGGCCATCTACCATCACATCCATCAATGACAAATACTCCTCCGTCGCATCGCAATATGCTCTGCCGCCCGGCAGGAAATCCTCGTAAAGATAGCCGCTATAAGCCCAGACCGTCTTGCCCGGAAGTTCTGCGCGGATTCTGCGAAGCAGTGGAAGCAGTGCAGCCTGATTTTCCGGTTCCGTAGGATCTCCGCCAAGAAGTGTCAGCCCTGAAATATATGTAGGGATCAATCCTTTTATGATTTCCTCCTCTGTCTCTTCTGTAAATGGTTTTCCATATTGAAAATCCCAGGTTTCCTGATTAAAGCATTCTTTACAGCGGTGTCTGCACCCGGATACAAACAGAGACACCCGCACTCCGGTTCCGTTTTCTATAGAAAATGGTTTTATTTCTGCATAGTTCATAATATTCCTGCTTTCTTTCTAAAAAATATGAATTGTTGTTTTCTGCTGCTTCCCGCAATCTGCACATTCAGTATAAAGTCAAAACGGAGGTTTTTACGTTTTTCGTCAAAAACCTCCGTTGTAACACGCTGCATTATGTTCTCATAGGATTTATGGAGTTCCGCATAAATCTGCACTGTTGCCTGTATTTTTATAAGTGCAGCACGCGTTCCTTGATTTCCTGGGTTCTGCCCTGGTTCCAGAACTGGGTTCCGATGTAACCGCAGGTACGCCGCGCCACGCTCATCTGATTCTGATCACGGTTACCGCAGTTCGGGCACTCCCAGATCAGCTTGCCGTCCTCGTTGACAATCTGAATCTCGCCGGAATAACCGCACTCCATACAGTAATCACTCTTGGTGTTCAGCTCTGCGTACATGATATTGTCATAGATGTACTGCATCACGGCAAGCACCGCATCCAGGTTGTTCTGCATGTTCGGCACTTCCACATAGCTGATGGCGCCGCCCGGAGAAAGCTCCTGGAACTGGGACTCGAATCTCAGTTTTTCGAAAGCGTCGATATTCTCGGTTACATGCACGTGGTAGCTGTTGGTAATATAATTTTTGTCCGTCACACCGGGAATCATGCCGAAACGCTTCTGCAGGCATTTCGCAAATTTATAGGTTGTGGACTCTAATGGTGTTCCGTACAGACTGAAATCAATGTTGCTCTCTGCTTTCCATTTTGCACAGGCAGCGTTCAGATAGCGCATAACCTCCAGTGCAAATTTGGTTCCTTCCGGCTCTGTGTGAGATACTCCCTTCATGTATCTGGTACACTCGCAAAGTCCTGCATAACCCAGAGATATGGTGGAGTAGCCGTCATATAACAGTTTGTCGATGGTCTCACCTTTTTCCAGGCGGGCAAGTGCTCCGTTCTGCCAGAGAATCGGTGCTACATCCGATGGTGTGCCTTTGAGCCGCTCATGTCTTGCCATCAGCGCCCGGTGGCAAAGATCCAACCGCTCATCCATCAGTCTCCAGAATTTTTCCATATTTTTTCCGGAGGAGCAGGCCACATCCACCAAGTTTAATGTAACAACACCCTGGTTGAATCGTCCGTAGTATTTCTTACCGGGCTCATAATTATTTGCCTTGGCATAATTTTCTTTGGTTCTGTCTACAGTGAGGAAGGAGCGGCAGCCCATGCAAGTGTAGCAGTCGCCGTTCTTTAACTGCTTCATGATTTTCTCGGAAATATAATCCGGTACCATACGCTTTGCGGTACATTCTGCTGCCAATCTAGTCAGATACCAGTATTTGGTACCTTCCCGGATATTGTCTTCCTCCAGCACATAAATCAGCTTCGGAAATGCCGGGGTGATGTAGACACCCTTCTCATTTTTTACACCGAGAATTCTCTGGTGCAGCATCTCCTCGATGATGGATGCCAGGTCATCCCGCAGCTGTCCTTCCGGCACCTCATCCAAATACATAAATACGGTAATGAATGGCGCCTGACCGTTGGTGGTCATCAGGGTAATGACCTGATACTGAATCATCTGCACACCGCGGTTGATCTCCTCTTTCACCCGCATCTCTGCAATGCGGTTTACTCTCTCATCGGTAGGCTCAATGCCGGTAGCCTGCAATTCTTCCCGCACCTGTTTGCGGAATTTTTCCCGGCTCACCTGAACAAAAGGCGCCAGGTGGGAAAGCGAAATACTCTGTCCGCCATACTGGGAGCTGGCAATCTGGGCAATGGCCTGGGTCGCAATATTGCACGCGGTGGAAAAGCTCTTGGGCTTGTCAATCATGGTCTCACTGATGACGGTGCCGTACTGGAGCATATCCTCTAAGTTTACCAGACAGCAGTTGTGCATATGCTGTGCAAAGTAGTCCGCATCATGGAAATGAATGATTCCCTTGTCATGGGCCTCTACGATATCCTGGGGAAGCAGGAATCTTCTGGTGATATCCTTACTTACCTCGCCGGCCATATAGTCACGCTGTACACTGTTTACGGTAGGGTTCTTATTGGAGTTTTCCTGCTTTACTTCCTCGTTGTTGCACTCGATAAGGCTTAAAATCTGCTCATCGGTGGAATTGGATTTACGCACCAGTTCTCTCTTGTAACGATATGTAATATAATTGCGGGCCACATTGAATGCACGATGGCTCATAATCTGGTTCTCCACCATGTCCTGGATTTCCTCCACGCTGGGAGAACGCTTCATATTCTCACAGGCCTTCTCCACATTGTCGAGAATCTTCTGGATGGTTTCTTCACTTAACTTTTCATAATCAATTACACTTTCATTCGCTTTTCGGATGGCGCATTCGATTTTGTGTAAATCAAAAATCATCTCAACGCCGCTTCTTTTAATAATCTTCATACCCCAAACCCTTTCTACTATATAGGAAATGTCAAAAGAACGGCTGCCGCAAAATAATTCAAAAATAATCAACGCCGAAACGATTTTTGCGGCAGCCATACTCCTCAATGTTTCTTGGTAGATTCTATTATACAATATATAGTGTTTTTGTCAATCACTTTCACTACATTATGTTGTATTTTAATTTCAATCTAAAATAGATATTTTCAGATTTCAATACATTTCTCTTCTTATCTGTCCGGATTTTCTCAATCATTTGGCCTTTCTTCTGCCAAAGAATCGAAATCTTCGGTTCCAAGATTTTGCAAAATCCGGTCAAGGTATCCCATCAGCTGCGCCACTTCCGCCTTGGTAAATCCCTGCATTAACAAATTTTCCGTTTCTGCCACATGCAAATCGGCTGCATGAAGCATATTTTTCGCCTTATCGGTAAGCATCAGCTTTTTGAGGCGGGCGTCCTTCTCCACGGACACACGCTCTAAGAGTCCGTTGCGCTCCATGACCGAAAGCATATTGGACGCAGTGGCACGGGACACGGAAAATGCTGCCTCGATATCCTTTTGATAGATGTCCTCGTCTTCATGGTCATTCAGGTATCCGATAAGCCATCGCTGCATACCGGTCAAATTGTCACCGTTGGCACTGCGCTTTGCTTCCATCCGCTTGTGTATTCCGTTGTGAATCAACCTTATTTTATATCCTAATGCTCCTACCCGTCTCATGTTCTTTCCTTTCCCGTTGTCTCCTCTGCATAATCTGCTTTCGGATGATTTGTGACAGTTCAGATACCGTAACAGTTCAGATACCTTCACTGTTACGCTGTTTTCTCTATTCTGTGACCGCGGCTATGCTTTGCTCTTCCTATTCTAAATGGTATTTGCCAAAAAAGAAATATATATTTTTCACAAATTTAAAAACATAATTTTTTCACAAAGTTACAGTTGACATCGCGTCTTTGATAGCGTATAACTATATTGTTAGTACACTAACAATTATTTTTCGTAGCTATTCAGTACCTTCATAGTTACGACCGCAAGCCCATGAAAATCGCAATTCATATTCCGGCGCTCTGATAGATCTGCGCTGGATTTTTGCCATGTTGCGTGAAGAATCGTTGTTTGGTGCTTAAATTTTGAAAGAAGGATGTGATTACATGTTAAAAACTTTAGGGGCACAAATCAAAGAGTTCAAACGGGATTCCTTTCTCACCCCCGTTTTCATGGTTCTCGAAGTGCTCATGGAGACCATTATCCCGCTTATGATGGCTTCCATTATTGACGACGGTGTCGAAGCCGGCGATCTGAAACATATTTTCATTATGGGCGGCTTTATGCTTGTGGCCGCCGCTTTCGGTCTTTTTTCCGGTCTTATGGGCGCAAAATTCGGTGCCAGCGCCTCCACCGGCTTTGCCAGGAATTTAAGAAAAGGCATGTTTGAAAATATTCAGACCTTTTCTTTTTCCAACATTGACAAATTCAGTACGGCAGGCCTTGTGACGAGACTTACCACCGATGTGACCAACCTGCAGATGGCTTATCAGATGCTGCTGCGGATGTGCTTTCGTGCGCCGATTTCTTTGATCTGTGCCATGGTGATGTCTTTTGTCATCAGCCCGAAGCTGGCATCCATTTATCTGATTGCAGTGGTTGTACTGGGTATTTTTCTGGCCATCATCACCGTATCTGCCCATAAGTATTTTACCCAGGTTTTCCCGAAATACGATGAATTAAATGCCTCCGTGCAGGAAAATGTCTCTGCGATCCGGGTAGTCAAGGCTTATGTCAGAGAGGATTATGAGAAAAAACGGTTCACAAAGGCCAGCCAGAACATCTACCATATGTTCACCAAAGCCGAAAGCATTCTGGCTTTCAACAATCCGCTGATGCAGGTTGCCTCTTACAGCTGTATCATCGCCATCAGCTGGCTTGGCGCAAAGATGGTTGTAAGAAATACACTCTCCACCGGACAGCTCATGAGCCTTCTGACCTACTGTATGAATATTTTAATGAACCTGATGATGCTTTCCATGATTTTTGTCATGATGACCATGAGTGTGGCTTCCGCGAAACGTATCTGTGAAGTTTTGAATGAAAAGAGCGACTTGAATAATCCGGAACATCCGGACTACGAAGTAACGGACGGAAGTATTGTATTTGACCATGTTACTTTCCGGTATAATCAATCTTCCGACCGCCCGATACTGGATGATATCAACCTTTCCATCCGCTCCGGCGAAACCATCGGTATCATCGGAGGTACCGGCAGCTCCAAGTCATCTCTGGTGAACTTAATCAGCCGTCTCTACGATGTGAATGAAGGTCGTGTTCTGGTGGGCGGCAAGGATGTGCGCAGCTACGATCTGGATACACTGCGAAATGAGGTTTCCGTGGTTTTACAGAAAAATGTATTGTTTTCCGGCAGCATTTATGAAAATCTCCGCTGGGGAAATAAGGATGCCACCGAGGAAGAGTGCAGACACGCATGTAAGCTGGCCTGCGCAGATGAATTTATCGAGCGCTTTCCGGATGGCTACAACACTCATATCGAGCAGGGCGGAACCAACGTATCCGGCGGTCAGAAACAGCGTCTGTGTATTGCCAGAGCTTTACTGAAAAATCCGAAAATTTTGATTTTGGATGACAGTACCAGCGCTGTGGATACGGCTACGGATGCCAAAATCAGGCAGGCTTTTGTCGAAGAAATTCCGGGTACTACAAAGCTTATCATTGCGCAGCGTATTGCATCTGTACAGAATGCGGACCGCATTATTGTGCTGAACGAAGGCGCTGTTGACGGTTTCGGCACTCACGAGGAGCTGCTTGCCACCAATGATATTTACCGTGAGGTATACGAATCCCAGACCTCCGGTAATGGAGATTTTGACGAAGGAGGTGCAGCATAATGGCAGAACCGAATGCAAATGCAAAACCAATGCCCCAGGGTCCAGGCGGTCCGAGAGGTGCAAGAGGACCAAGACCTAAGATTAAAAATCCGGGGCAGCTGTTGAAACGTTTATTAAAATATGTTTTTAAAGACTATGCTGTACATTACACGATTGTTATTATCTGTATTTTTATCTCTGTATTTGCCAACATTAAGGGAACCAAATTCATTCAGACCCTGATTGACGATTATATCGTACCGCTGACCAGTCAGGCCAATCCTGATTTTGGCAATCTGGCAAAAGCGCTTGCCCGGATGGCAGGTTTTTATTTAATGGGCGCTGCTGCCTCATATGTACAGGCTAAACTTATGGTGTATGTAGCCCAGGGTACACTGCGAAATTTGCGAAATGATATGTTTACTCACATGCAGAGCCTTCCGATTAAATATTTTGATACCCATGCCCATGGCGATATCATGTCCTGCTACACCAACGATATCGACACCCTGCGCCAGCTGATTTCCCAGGCGCTGCCGCAGTTCATCAACAGCGGTATCACAATCGTGGGCGTGCTGATTTTCATGTTTGTTCTGAATGTGCCGCTGACCCTCCTTTCCCTGGCCATGGTGGGCATTACACTGTTGGTGACGAAAAAGGTGGGCGGACAAAGCTCCCGCTACTTTATCGGGCAGCAGAAAGACATCGGTGCTCTGAATGGTTATATCGAAGAAATGATGGACGGTCAAAAGGTCGTTAAGGTGTTCACCCATGAGGAAGAAAGCATCGAGAAATTCAATGAGTTAAACGACCAGCTGTTTGACAGTGCACGAAATGCGAATACCTTTGGTAACGCTTTAGGCCCCATCAATTCACAGCTTGGAAATTTAAGCTACGTGGTCATTGCCGCGGTAGGCGGTGCGCTGGCGCTGGGCGGTGTCGGCGGTTTTACGGTTGGCGGCCTTGCCAGCTTTTTAACTTACAATAAGAGTTTCAACCAGCCTATCAACCAAATCAGCCAGCAGATCAACAATATTTTCATGGCTCTGGCAGGCTGCGAGCGAATTTTCGCTCTGCTGGATGAGAAACCGGAAACGGATGAGGGGTATGTCACTCTGGTTTACGCGAAGAAAGAAAACGGACGGCTGGTAGAGAGCAAGGAACGTACCGGGCTGTGGGCATGGAAGCATACGCACCAGGCAGACGGCAGCGTAGATTATGTGGAGCTGAAAGGTGATGTGGTGTTTGACGATGTGGACTTTGGGTACAATGAGGACAAAATCGTGCTGCACAATGTGGATCTTTATGCTACTCCCGGTCAGAAGATTGCTTTTGTCGGAAGTACGGGGGCCGGAAAGACTACGATTACGAATTTGATCAATCGGTTTTATGATATTCAGGATGGTAAGATTCGTTATGATGGAATTAATATTAATAAGATAAAAAAAGAGGATCTGCGTCATTCCCTTGGTATTGTACTGCAGGATACGCATTTGTTTACGGCTACGGTTATGGATAATATCCGTTACGGAAAGTTGGATGCTACGGATGAGGAAGTCATTGCAGCGGCAAAGCTTGCAAATGCGGATACTTTTATAAGACAGTTGCCGAACGGGTATCGGACCATGCTGACCGGTGACGGGGCGAACCTTAGTCAGGGACAGCGGCAGTTACTGGCGATTGCACGGGCTGCCATTGCGGATCCGCCGGTGCTGATTCTGGATGAGGCTACCAGTTCCATTGATACCAGAACGGAGAAGATTGTACAGGATGGTATGGATAAGCTGATGGCGGGAAGAACCACGTTTGTGATTGCGCACCGGTTGTCTACGGTTCGAAACAGTGATTGTATTATGGTACTTGAACAGGGACGCATTATTGAGCGGGGTAACCATGAACAGTTGATGGAGGCTAAGGGCAAGTATTATCAGTTGTATACAGGGAAATTAGCGGAAGGCTGAGTTCCAGACAGAGAGCGAAATCAAAATGCAGGCCGGGGCATATACAGGTTTTTTTGATGTGTATGCCCCGCCAAGCGGATTTTTTTCCATTGTTGATGTGTTTTAGAAGGTAAAATTTTAAGGTTCCGTCAGTGCAAGAACAATGCGTCTATTCAGCGGTTTCCTGTAAATATGCGCTATAGCAATTCTTTTAATAGCTGATTTACCAATCCCGGGTTTGCTTTACCTTTCATGGCTTTCATGGTCTGGCCTACCAAAAAACCGATGGCTTTTTCTTTTCCGTTATGGTAATCTTCTACGGACTGCGGGTTGTTTTTAATGACCTGTTCTACCACGGTACGGAGCTCACTCTCATCGTTAACTGTCTTTAATCCTTTTTCTTCCACATAATGCTCCGGATCAATATCTTCTTTGAATATCAGTTCAAAGACTTCTTTTGCTACCGTGTTGGTGATTGAACCGGCATCCGCCAGTTCAATCAGTTTTGCCAGGTTTATCGGGGAGAATGTGATTTCATCCGGATCTTTTTCGTTTTCCTTTAACAGGCGAATCGTCTCCACCATGATCCAGTTGGATACTTTTTTCGGCTTACCGCAGAGTGCTGTGGTGGCCTCAAACAGGTCTGCAAAATTTTTGTCCCCGGTAAGGATCTCTGCGTCGTATTTTGGCAGACCGAATTCGGTCTGATAACGCTGCATTTTTTCCTCACGCATCTCCGGCTGACAGGATTTTACTTCCGCGATCCATTCATCGCTGATGACTACCGGCACTAAGTCCGGCTCCGGGAAATAGCGGTAGTCCTGGGCGTCTTCTTTGGATCGCATGGCATGGGAAGCTTCTTTGTTGTCGTCCCAGCGGCGGGTTTCCTGGATGACTGCTTTGCCCTCTTCCAAAAGCTCGATTTGACGGGCGCGTTCACCCTCGATGGCTCTGGCGATGGCTTTAAAGGAGTTTAGGTTTTTCATTTCGGTACGGGTTCCGAATTCTGTTGCCCCTGCTTCGCGGACGGACAGATTGACGTCGGCATGCATGGAACCCTCGTTTAATTTGCAATCGGATGCGCCGAGATACTGGATGATCAGGCGCAGTTTTTCCAGATAGGCGATTACCTCTTCTGCGGAACGCATATCCGGCTCGGATACGATTTCGATGAGAGGCACACCGGAACGGTTGTAATCCACAATGGATACGTCCTCCCACTCGTCGTGTACCAGTTTGCCGGCATCCTCTTCCATGTGGATTTCATGGATTCCGATGGTCTTCTTTCCTGCTTCGGTCTCAATTTCTACTCCTCCATCCCGGCAGATTGGAAGATATAGCTGGGAAATCTGATAGTTTTGGGGATTATCCGGGTAAAAGTAGTTTTTGCGGTCAAATTTGCAGTACTGGGTTATTTTACAGTTTGTTGCCAGACCTACTGCCATGGCATATTCTACTACCTGTTTGTTTAAAACCGGCAGGGAACCCGGCATTCCGGTGCAGACCGGGCAGGTGTGGCTGTTGGGTACTCCTCCGAAAGCGGTGGAACAACCGCAGAATATTTTTGTTTTTGTTGCTAATTCAACATGGACTTCTAGTCCAATGACGGTTTCGTATGTCTTACTCATGGTTACCTCGATTCTGCTGATGCTGCGTCTTGCACGTTGTTTATGTGACTTTATTGGTGACTGTGTTCAGCTGCTTCGCACCTTAGCGATAAAATTTCATTTTGCTTTATTCCGCCGTCGCATTGCGGTTTGGCTATGCCGGCTTGTGGCGGCTTTCGGACTATGCAAGCGGGCTGTGCTCGTAGGTTCTGGTGTGCTCAAATGCGTATGCTGCCCGGATGATTTTTTTCTCCTGGAAGCAGTCGCCGATTAGCTGTAATCCTATGGGCAGGCCGTTTTTGTCCTTTCCACAGGGGAGAGAGATTCCGGGAAGTCCTGCCAAATTGACAGATACTGTGTAAATGTCACCAAGATACATTTTTAGCGGGTCACTTAAGGATT
>JAGASC010000247.1 GCA_017621905.1 Roseburia sp. | reverse complement strand
TACTTTTGATGTATCTATCATTGAGATCGGTGAAGGTGTTATCGAGGTTCTGGCTACCAGCGGTGATAACAGACTTGGTGGAGATGACTTCGACCAGAGAATTACAGACTGGATGTTAACTGAATTTAAGAATGCGGAGGGTGTGGATCTTTCCAATGATAAGATGGCACTTCAGAGATTGAAGGAAGCAGCAGAGAAGGCAAAGAAGGAACTGTCTTCTTCCACAACAACAAACATCAACCTTCCGTTCATTACAGCAACAGCTGACGGACCGAAGCATTTTGATATGAACCTGACAAGAGCAAAATTTGAGGAACTGGTTCACGACCTGATTGAGAGAACTGCAATTCCGGTACAGAATGCACTTAAGGATGCAGGTATCAGTGCTTCTGAACTTAGCAAGGTACTTCTGGTTGGTGGTTCCACACGAGTTCCGGCTGTTCAGGAGAAGGTGAAACAGCTGACAGGACATGAGCCCAGCAAGACATTGAATCCTGATGAATGTGTTGCAATCGGTGCTTCTATCCAGGGTGGTAAGCTTGCAGGTGATGCAGGTGCCGGTGAAATCCTTCTTTTGGATGTTACTCCGCTTTCTCTTTCCATCGAGACTATGGGTGGCGTTGCAACCAAGCTGATCGAGAGAAATACGACAATTCCTACAAAGCATTCACAGGTATTCTCTACAGCAGCAGATAACCAGACAGCAGTTGATATCGTTGTTGTACAGGGTGAAAGACAGTTTGCTAAGGATAATAAGCTTTTGGGACAGTTCAGACTGGATGGAATCGCTCCCGCACCGAGAGGAATTCCGCAGATCGAAGTTACCTTTGATATTGATGCCAATGGTATCGTAAATGTATCTGCTAAGGATCTGGGAACAGGTAAGGAACAGCATATTACCATTACAGCAGGTTCCAATATGTCTGATGAAGATATTGATAAGGCAGTAAAAGAGGCTGCTGAGTATGAAGCACAGGATAAGAAGCGTAAGGAAGCCGTAGATACAAGAAATGAAGCTGATTCCATGGTATTCCAGGTAGAAAAGGCATTGAAGGATGTCGGAGATAAAGTAGATGCAGGTGAAAAGGCAAATGTGGAAGCCGACCTGAATGCATTGAAGAGTCTGTTGGACAGCACAAAGGATCAGGAGCTGAGTGATTCCCAGATTGCTGATATCAAGGCAGCAAAAGAGAAGATGATGAACAGCTCACAGGCTTTGTTTACCAAGATGTATGAGAATATTCAGGCATCCGGTGCAGGTCCTGATATGTCCGGTATGGGTGGAGCTGCAGGTGCGGCAACAGGTGGATCTTCCGATAACGGAGATAACGGCGATGATATTATCGACGGTGATTTCAAAGAGATCTAATATTTCCTGAACGAAGGAATCATGTGTAAAATGTCAGGGGGCACATTGTGTCCCCATGACTTGTGTTAAGAAGATAAAGTAAGAGGGTAGGAGCAATGGCAGAAAAAAGAGATTATTATGAAGTTCTGGGCGTTGATAAAAACGCAGATGATGCAACGATAAAAAAAGCATACAGAGCTCTTGCTAAGAAATATCATCCGGATATGAATCCCGGAGACAAGGATGCAGAGGTAAAATTTAAAGAGGCATCGGAAGCATATGCTGTTTTGAGTGATGCAGAGAAGAGAAAGCAATATGACCAGTTCGGCCATGCGGCATTTGAAAATGGTGCCGGTGGAGGATACGGAGGATTTGATTTCTCCGGTGCAGACTTCTCCGATATCTTTGGCGATATTTTTGGTGATCTGTTTGGTGGCGGAAGAAGCCGCGGAAGAAGTAACGGTCCCATGAAGGGTGCAAATCTTCGTACCAGAGTAAATATGACCTTTGAAGAGGCGGTATTTGGTGTTACCAAGGAGATTGAGTTAAATGTAAAGGAACCATGCCCTACCTGTAAAGGCAGTGGCGCAAAGCCCGGAACATCTCCGGAAACCTGTACGAAGTGTGGCGGTAAGGGACAGGTGGTATTTTCACAGCAGTCTTTCTTTGGAACTGTCAGAAATGTACAGACCTGTCCGGATTGCGGAGGAACCGGTAAGATAATCAAAGAGAAATGTATGGATTGCCGCGGTACGGGATATGTTTCCATCCGTAAAAAGTATTCTGTAGAATTTCCCGCAGGTGTTGATAACGGCCAGTGCAAGCGTATGAGCGGTCTGGGAGAGCCGGGACAGAACGGAGGTCCCCGTGGTGATGTTCTGGTTGAGGCAGTCGTTGGCAGTCATCCAATCTTCCAGAGACAGGACAGAGATATTTTCTCAACGGTACCCATGTCTTATGCAGTGGCATGTCTGGGTGGAGAGATTATTATTGATACAGTAGATGGGCCGGTAGTATACGAGGTAAAACCGGGAACTGCAACAGACACAAGAATCCGTCTGCGTGGCAAGGGTGTCCCTTCACTGCGTGATCCGAAGAGCAGGGGAGATCATTATGTAACATTGGTAATCCAGGTTCCCACAAAGCTGACCCATGAAGCGAAAGAGCTGTTAAAGCAGTTTGATCAGATGACGGATGATTCCCTGAATGCAGCGGAGAAATTCCGTGCATCCCGTAAGGAGGATAATTCAGGTACTGCAGATGGTGCAGGTGGTAAGAAAAAAAGAAAAAAACTTTTTTAAAGAGTAATTCTTTTCAAGGAAAAAGCGGCGTCGGCCGCTTTTTTATGTTATAATCTATGTAAACTGCAGAGTCAATGCGAAGCATTTGGGGGGCTCTGCCTATAAACAAAAGTGTGGAGACAGACATGAGTACATGGAATACAAGAGGACTCAGGGGTTCTACCTTCGAAGAAATGATTAACCGCACCAATGAAAAATACCGGGAAAAGGGACTTGCACTGATTCAGAAGGTGCCGACACCGATCACGCCGATTAATATTGATAAGGAAACAAGACATATCACATTGGCGTATTTTGACCAGAAGAGTACGGTGGATTATATCGGTGCCGTACAGGGCGTTCCGGTATGCTTTGATGCCAAGGAATGTGCAACGAAAACATTTTCCCTGCAGAATATTCATGAGCATCAGGTGGAGTTTATGAAGGACTTTGAGAAGCAGGATGGCGTGGCATTCTTTTTGCTCTATTATACAGCGGAGGACATGATTTATTATCTTAGGCTGGACGAGCTTTTGGTTTTTTGGGAACGGGCCCGGTCCGGAGGACGCAAGAGCTTTCGGATGGAGGAACTGAATCCGGAGTACTGGGTGAAAAAACAAAAAGGCGTATTGGTGCCTTACCTTGAAATGTTACAGATGGATCTGGCTGAGAAAGACGGAATATAAAAGTAGTAAAAAATAAGAAAAATGGAGGAGGGAAAGGATATGGCAGACATAGCAAAGCTGCAGGAATTGATTGACGGATCGGACAATATCGTATTTTTCGGAGGGGCAGGTGTCTCCACGGAAAGCGGAATTAAGGATTTCAGAAGTGTTGACGGATTGTACAGCCAGCATTATGATTATCCGCCGGAAACGATGCTTTCCCATACATTTTATGTCAGACATAAGCAGGAATTTTACAGATTTTATAAGGATAAGCTGTTAGGTAAGACCGTTGATATTCCGGGAGAGGAAAAGGCACTGCCCAATGCTGCCCATAGGAAGCTTGCAGAATTGGAGCAATATGGGAAGCTGAAAGCGGTGATTACACAGAACATAGACGGACTGCATCAGATGGCAGGATCAAAGAAGGTATTAGAGCTACATGGAAGTGTTCTTCGAAATTTCTGCGAAAAGTGTGGCAAATCATTTGATGCACAGTATATCTATGACAGCGCTGATGTGCCGAAATGTGATGATTGTGGCGGAGATATCAAGCCGGATGTTGTCCTGTATGAAGAAGGTCTTGATCAGGGGATTTTGCAGGAATCCATTCGATGTATCAAGGAAGCGGATATGCTGATTATCGGCGGGACTTCCCTGGTGGTATATCCTGCTGCAGGACTGATTGATTATTACCGTGGCAATAAGCTGGTATTGATTAACCGGGATAAGACAGCGAGAGATGGTGCTGCTGATTATATTTTCCAGGGTAATATCGGGGAGATTCTGGGACAGATCCAGTGTTAGGAGATTGGGGTCAAAAGCCCGTCTACAATTTATTAATTAGCAAAATGTACAAAATAAGTCACCTGGATTCCTATGCGCTAAACGTTACGATGAGCCTCAAAAGGCATAAATCGTGTTCAGCAAAGGCTTCCACGATTTATAGAGTCTCATCTTCACAGTGCAAAATGTCATCCAGGTGACTTGTTTTGTGCATTCTGCCATATAATGTTTTTTGAACGGGCTTTTGACTCTGGGATCGTGCTAGGATGCTGAATGTATAAAAAATATAGATATGACAATCATTTTAGGCGTTATGGGGATTTCGTAGATATATGGCAACTAATGAACGGGGATTTGCGCAGAATTTGGGTTGTTTTAAATGGGGATTTGCGTTATGCTACATATGAAAGGTGACATACGCGGATTCTTATTTCGCAGAAATATTATTATTTCAAAATTGCGAATCGGTATCGGATGAAAATAGGTTAGAGGGAAATCAGGAAATATGAATCAGGAAAAAACGAAAAAAAAGAAGATCTATATTTCCGGCAGGGAAGTTCCGGGAAAAGTTTCGGAGAAGACAGTATCGTCTCCACCACAGGTTGTAAATTATCGGGTGGGGGAAATTGTGAAGATGAAAAAGCTGCATCCCTGTGGCAGCCGGGAATGGGAAATCCTACGAATGGGAACAGATTTCAAACTGCGTTGTATGGGCTGCGGGCATGAGATTATGATGAGCAGGCATAATTTTGAGAAATCAGCGAAAAAATGATGTAGAAATAAATAAATCCCGCACAAAAGTGCGGGATTTAACATTTTTAAGCAGTCTTTTCCTTCTTTTTTAATGAGCAGAAGTAGTATGGTAATGCAAACAATACAACTCCACCAAAGAAATTGCCTAGAATAACGGGAAAGAGATTTGAGAAATAACCACCCCAGTTTACTAATTCATTCGCGGAAGCATAAGGTGAAAATACACCAAGTGCAAGTAATGTCATATTTGCGATACTATGTTCCAAACCAATTCCGATGAATGCAAACAGCCCCCACCAGATCATTATGAGCTTTGCTGCTTCACTTGTAAGCTTTTGACCGCACCATACAGCTACACAGACACAGACATTACAAAGGGCGCCTCGAAAGAATAACTGTATAAAGTCGGGACTAATTTTATTAGCACTCATATTTACAACAAAGGTGCCAAACTGCTCATTGTTAAGAAGACCACTCATCTTAATTATCCATGCTACTAAAAGTGAGCCTGCAAGATTACCGATGAGATTGATTCCCCAAACATAAAATGCATCAAGCCAAGATATGCGTTTGGTCATGGCACCTACACCTAATAGTAAATTGTTGCCGGTGAACAAATCGCTGCCGCACATAATACACATGGAAAGTGCAAGACCAAAGCTTGCGCCCATTACTAATTTGGTAAGTCCGGCTGTATATTCACAACCACTTACTTGTGCGCCGAGAGTGAAAATCAAGGTGATACCTATACCAATGTAAGCACCTGCAAACATTGAGTATACAAAGCACTTAAAAAAACTGCTCTTAGCATAGTCTGCTTTTGTTTTTGCTACGCCAGAGATTTTTTCAATTACAGCAGTTTCCATATATTCACTTCCTTCCGAATAATAAATGATTTACCAAGGATACTGTCCCTGTTTACTATACGGGAGAAGTTTACCATTCCAAGTAATAATAACCCTGTTGCCATGAGGATCTTCCTGAATATCAACATCAATACCAAAATCAATAGCACTCATGATGGCATTTCCACCTTTTTCGTGAATGAGTTCCTTAATAGCAGGTCCATAGGTGTCAAGAACTTCATGTAATCTGTAAAGAACAGGATCGGTATTTCCTTTATAAGGATGCTCGCTTAAAACGAGAGTAATCTTGGAATCAATACCAAGAACTTCGGCCAGCTTTAAGCAATACTCTTCAGGAACATATTGCTGTCCTTTAATAGCACTTGTAAGCCAGACTTTGTTTACGCCAATCTTTTCAGCAAGCTGTTCATAGGTCATGCCACTGGCTTTCTTTGCTGCTTCTATTTCTGCAAGTTCATCTGAAAATTTTACTCTTTCGAGATAATCAAAGTTGTTCATAGGTGTCATACTCATAATTGTGTCCTCCTCGATGTCGATTAATGATTCTTTTGTTCTGCAGAAACAAAAAAAGCAATGGATACGATTCGCTCCATTGCTTTATGTAACTTATAACACAGCGAAATTGTGATGTCAAGAAAAAATTTGAAATATTTTATTTATCATATTAACGAATAATAGACTTGTCCCAGCTTTGCGGTATATGTTATACTTACCGCAAAGCTGATTTTCTATGTCATATCTTTTGCACCGGTAATGTTTTATGATTGCCGGCAGCGTCCAAATCAGATCTAACGAACAGAAAATTCACGCTTACAAAATCAAAAAAGTAGGAGTTTTCTGGATTAGGATTTGGTTGGGATTTTCCTGCGAAATTCAAAGGAGGAAAAAATATGGCAGTAAACAGAGAGTACAAAAGTGATGTGTTTTCCATTCTGTTGGAGGACAAGGCAAATGCACTGGAGGTTTATAATGCGCTGAACGATTCGCATTATGACAGGCCGGAGGATGTGGAGATCATTCTGCTTGAGAAAGGGATTTCCCTTTCCATACGTAACGATGCAACCTTTATCATCGATATGTACATGAATTTTTATGAGCATCAATCCACCTACAATCCGAACATGCCTTTGCGTGATCTTATTTATTACGCCAACACTATGGAGAAACGTTTGAAACAGGAGAAAAGGGATCTATTCAGTAGACAACTGATTAAGATTCCGACGCC
>JAGASC010000246.1 GCA_017621905.1 Roseburia sp. | reverse complement strand
TGGAGGGAATCGAGCCAATCCGGCTGTCCGACGTGGCGGAAGTGGAGATGGTGGAGGATTCCGGCGATACCTATTCCAAGGTGAACGGTAATCCGGCTATCATGCTTTCTATTGAAAAACAGACCGGTTACTCCACCGGAACGGTGACTGATCGTCTGAAGGATAAATTTGCGGCATTGGAGAAAGAAAATTCCGACCTGCATATGACAATTCTGATGAATCAGGGTATTTACATAGATATTATTGTGCAGTCGGTTCTGGAAAATATGATTTTTGGAGCAATTCTTGCAGTACTGGTTCTGATGGTCTTCTTAAAGGACATCAGACCGACACTGGTGATTGGCTGCTCCATTCCGCTCAGTGTTATTTTTGCCATTGTGCTGATGTATTTTACGGATATTTCGCTGAACATTATTTCCCTGTCGGGTCTGGCCCTTGGCATCGGTATGCTGGTGGATAACTCTATCGTAGTAATTGAAAATATTTACCGTCTGCGCGGGCAGGGCTATTCCATTAAAAAGGCAGCAGTGGAGGGCGCAGGAGAGGTTGCAGGTGCGATTATTGCATCCACATTGACCACTGTCTGTGTATTTGCGCCGATTATCTTTACAGAGGGAATTACCAGACAGCTGTTTGTGGATATCGGACTTACCATTGCCTATACGCTGACCGCTAGTCTTTTGGTGGCGCTTACCTTCGTGCCCATGATGGCAGCAGGTGTGTTAAAGACCCCGAAGGAGGTAAAACACGACCTTTTTGATAAAATAACAAACATTTACGCAAAGGCGCTGGAATGGTGTCTGCGCTTCAAATGGATTGTATTTGTTGTAGTGATCGCACTTCTTGCCGCCAGTGTTGTAGCGGCATTTTCCAGAGGTTTTACCTTTATGGATATGAACATGGAGACCAATCAGCTTACCGTGACCGTATCTGCAAAAGAAGATGAGACCTTAAGCTTTGAGGAACTGACGGATTTGGCGGATGAGGTGGTGGAAAAACTGACCACCATCCAGGGCGTGGAGAGCATTGGTGCCATGGCAGGCGGTGGCAGTACCATGTCGATGATGAGCGGCGGTACGGACAGTGTGACCATGTACCTGATTTTGGACGAGGAAGCGGATGTTTCCAATGAGGACATTGTCACGCAGGTAAATGAGCTGACAAAAGATATGGATTGCGCAGTGAGCGCGGATTCCTCTGCATCGGATATGAGTTCTTTCTTTGGAAGCGGAATCTCTGTACAGATCAGCGGAAGCGACCTTGACAAGCTGCAGGAGCTGGCCGCAGAAGTGGCAGAAATTCTGGAAAAAACGGAAGGAACTGTGGACATCGAGGATGGCCTGGATAACACCACGCCGGCCTTTACCATTCATGTGGATAAGGAAAAAGCGGCATCCTACGGCATGACCACGGCCCAGGTGTTCCAGCTGGTCTATGCGAAGATGGCATCGGCCACTTCGGCGACCACCATTTCCGGGGATTTGAAGGATTATGAGGTCTACGTAAAGAGCGCGGACCAGACAGAGGTCACGCTGGAGGATATCAAAAACCTTACTTTTACTTATACGGACATGGAAGGAAATGAGGAGGAGATTGCCTTAAAGGATATTTCCGAGTTCGAGGAAGGAAATACCTTAAATACTATCAACCGGAGTGCCCAGACCAGATATATCAGTGTATCTGCCGGAATTGATGAGGACCACAATGTAACGCTGGTTTCCAATGAAGTGAAGAAAGACCTGGAAAAAATTGAGCTGCCGGAGGGCTATTCCATTGAGATGACCGGTGAGGATGAGACCATAGGCGATGCCATGGAGCAGCTGGTCTTGATGCTGATTCTGGCTGTCATCTTTATTTACCTGATCATGGTGGCCCAGTTCCAGTCTCTGTTGTCGCCGTTTATTATCATGTTCACCATTCCGCTGGCATTTACGGGAGGACTTTTCGCCCTGTATTTTTCAGGCAAAGAGGTCAGCGTCATCGCCATGATCGGATTTGTTATGCTGGCCGGAATTATTGTAAATAATGGTATCGTTATGGTGGATTATATCAACCAGATGCGAAGAGGGGGCATGAGCAAAAAAGAGGCTATGATTGAATCCGGAAAGACAAGACTTCGCCCAATTCTTATGACAGCATTGACTACAATTCTGTCCATGTCCACTATGGCATTGGGCCTGGGAGATGGTACAGAGATGATGCAGCCGATGGCAATCGTAACCGTGGGCGGAATGGTCTACGGTACGCTGTTGACCCTGATTGTGGTGCCTTGTATCTATGATGCCTTCAACCGTGAGAAGAGCATGGTGGAGGAGGAACTGTAATGCAGGGGAAAACGCTGACATGCGCGCCGCCTAAGGTGCTTCAAACGCAGGGAAAAACGCTGACATGCGTGCAGCCCAAGGCGATTCGGACGCAGGGAAAAGCACTGACATGTGTGCCGCCTAAGGTCCTTCAGATGTACCGGGCGGTGAAGGACATGATCGAGGAGGGTTGGGATGTCAACACCATGAAGGTGTCGGACATTACCGCCCGGGCCGGAATCGGAAAAGGAACGGCTTATGAATATTTTTCCTCTAAGGAAGAAATCATTACCAATGCTCTGGCTCATGATGTGAGTGAAATGGGAGCATCGCTGGAGCAGCTGGCAGCTGCGGAGAAGGGATTTGAGAAAAAGGTGCGCAGTGTGCTGGATTTTGTGGAGAAGAATTTCGGGGAGACCCGGATGTTCTGCACGCTGGTCAGGATCGGCACCGGCTCCTATGAGATTACGGAATCTTTGCAAAAGGAGTTCATGAATCTGCGGGAGAATGTGAATTTTAAACGCTTGGAAGAACTCATGGACCGCATTATGGAGCAGGGAGTACGGGAAGGTATCATTAAAGAAACGAATGCATATTTCCGAAGAAAGGCTTTTGAGGCGCAGATTATTTCCTTTGGAACTTTTATGGCGGCTGAGAGCAGCGGAAGCAGGATGCCGGTATCGGCGGAGGAGATGAAAGACTTCGTGTACCGGTCTTTGGTGGGGAGCTTGAGTGGAATGGCATAAATAGCAGAAAATATTTTTGGGCGGGAATAAAGAGGCCAGGCATTGATTCATGACAATAGAAAAATCGCAGAGCGTACTTTCTATTGTTTACCTATTGAAAAATATGTGGCAGAGATATATTATATTTATGAGAACCGCACAAAGGTCATCGATAAGAACTGCAGGTGCCAGCGAGGAGAGGAAGGCGGGGGTGATTTTTTATGGGAATGTATCTTAATCTTGGAAATGCAGGCTTTCAGTCAGTGAGAAAAGGACTCTATGTTGATAAAACGGAATTGATTTCATTTATTAATGGAACATTGGGAACAAAAGATAAATTGACATGCGTAAGCCGCCCAAGAAGATTTGGAAAATCATATGCGACACAAATGCTGTGTGCATATTATGATAAGAGTTGTGATTCAAGGGAATTGTTTCATGATTTGAAGATCGCGGAAGATAAGACCTATGAAAAATATTTGAACAAATATGATGTCATATATTTGGACATTACATGGTTCATATCAACTTCGAAAAATATAAAGAATACGGTTTCACATCTTCAAGAACAGGTTACAAAAGAACTTCAAGGTTTATATCCGTCTGTGGAAGAAGAAGGATCCCTTCCGATGCTGCTTTCAAAAATCAATGAGGCGACCGGTCAGAAGTTTATTATTATTATTGATGAGTGGGATGCACTTTTCAGAGAAGCAAAGGATGATACTGATCTGCAGAAGGAGTACATTCAGCTACTTCGCGGATTATTTAAAAGCAGCCAGACGGATAAGATGATTGAAGCTGCATATATGACTGGAATTTTGCCTATAAAAAAATATGGTACGCAATCGGCGCTTACAGATTTCCGTGAATACACAATGATTAGCCCAAAGAAGTTGGCAAAATATGTGGGATTTACTGAAACAGAAGTCATGCAGCTCTGCGAGGAGCACAATATAGATTTTGAGGAAACCAAAAGATGGTATGATGGTTATTCATTCAGTAAAATCAAGTCGGTATATAGCCCAAATTCCGTTGTACAGGCGATACAGAATGAGGAATTTGGGACCTACTGGACAGAAACCGAGACCTATGAATCCTTGAAAATATACATTGATATGGATGAAGATGGTCTGAAGGAGTCAATTGTGCAGATGCTCGGAGGCGCCCGATGTCCTGTGGATATCGGAACTTTCCAGAATGACATGACCAGCATAAAAAGTAAGGATGATGTGTTGACCTTGCTTGTTCATCTGGGATATCTGGCATATGATGCAAAAAGCGAGTCGGTTTATATTCCAAATGAAGAAGTGAGGCGGGAATTTATCCGCGCGGTGAAGGCTGGTAAGCATACAGAAATTGCGAAGATGGTGTTGGCATCTGACAGATTGTTACAAGATACATTAAACATGAATTCTGAAAGGGTGGCTGCGGCAATTCAGGATGCACACAGTGCATCCACAGCGCCTAATTTTTATAACAATGAGCAGGCACTTAGAAGTACAGTTCGTTTTGCTTATCTCAGTTGTGTGGAAGAATTCAAGGACATTCAGGAATTGCCGTCCGGCATTGGATATGCGGATGTTGTGTACCTGCCGAAAAAGAATTCGACTATGCCCATTATGGTTGTTGAATTAAAGTGGAATAGGAGTGCAGGAGGGGCAATTGAACAGATTAAGAATCGGAATTATCCGCAAATTTTTGACGGATATGGCAGTGACATACTTCTTGTAGGGATAAACTATGATGAAAAGACAAAGAAGCATGAATGTTTGATTGAGAAGTATAAAAAATAAGCAAACCAGACGGAAATTTACGCTTCCATTTAATTATGCATGGGTTTGGGATGTTCACTTTTCTCTTGACAAAACATCGCAAGTATGATAAGAAAAGATAAGAACAAAGGTTGTGAGAAAGAGGAGTACATTTTGGCTCCCCGCAGAGAGAGGAATCCACCGGCTGCAAGGTTCCTTGGGAAGAGAAAAATGGAAGG
Organism: Roseburia sp.; assembly: GCA_017621905.1. GTDB lineage: Bacteria > Bacillota > Clostridia > Lachnospirales > Lachnospiraceae > Roseburia. Next base: position 1,886 of record JAGASC010000246.1, on the reverse strand, counting down.
TAGCTTTTGAACCGGAATACCGAGAAAGCAGATATTGCGTTAAGTATTCCCGTCCGGTTCCCGTTAACGAACCACCGGTTAAGCAGTTGTATAGAAGATGCCGACCGGAACTAAGGCCGGTATTTTGTACCGGTAAACAAAGGTGGTACCGCGATTGATTCGCCCTTTGCATCCGATGGGATGTGAAGGGCTTTTTAGTGTTTAAAAATAATCAGAAAAAGGAGAGAAAAAATCATGTGTCAGAATTGTACCAACACAAAAGAACTTGCAAAGACCTATGACCCGAAGGGCATAGAAGAGCGTCTCTACAAAAAATGGGAGGATAACGGCTATTTCCACGCAGAAGTAGACCGCAGCAAAAAGCCCTTCACTATCGTGATGCCCCCGCCAAACATCACCGGTCAGCTTCACATGGGCCACGCCTTAGACAACACCATGCAGGATATTTTAATCCGCTACAAAAGAATGCAGGGCTACAACGCACTGTGGCAGCCGGGTACCGACCACGCTTCCATTGCCACAGAGGTAAAAGTCATCGCGAACCTGAAAAAGCAGGGCATCGACAAGAGAGACTTGGGCAGAGACGGTTTCCTGGAAAAATGCTGGGACTGGAAGGAAGAATACGGCAACCGCATCGTAAACCAGTTAAAGAAAATCGGCTCCTCCGCCGACTGGCAGAGAGAACGCTTCACCATGGACCAGGGCTGCTCCGACGCAGTACTTGAAGTATTTGTAAAATTATACGAAAAAGGTATGATCTACAAAGGCAGCCGCATCGTCAACTGGTGTCCGGTATGTAAGACCTCTATCTCCGACGCTGAGGTAGAGCACGAAGAGCAGGACGGCTTCTTCTGGCACATCAACTATCCGGTTGTAGGTGAGGAAGGCAGATTTGTAGAAATCGCCACCACCAGACCGGAAACCATGTTCGGTGATACAGCCGTAGCCGTAAACCCGGAGGACGAGAGATACCAGGACCTCATCGGAAAGACCTTAAAGCTTCCGCTTACCGACCGTGAAATCCCGGTCATCGCAGACGCTTATGTAGACAAAGAATTCGGAACCGGCTGCGTAAAAATCACCCCGGCTCACGACCCCAACGACTTTGAGGTAGGCAAGCGTCACAACTTAGAGGAAATTACCGTAATTAATGACGATGCCACCATGAATAAAGGGGCGGGCAAATACGAAGGCATGGACCGCTACGAGTGCAGAAAAGCACTGTTAAAAGACTTAGAAGAACTGGGCCTTCTGGTAAAAGCAGAGCCCCACGCCCACAACGTAGGAACCCACGACCGCTGCGGCACCACCGTTGAGCCCATGGTAAAACAGCAGTGGTTCGTAAAGATGGATGAACTCATCAAACCCGCCGTAGAGGGCGTAAAGAACGGAGAAATTCAGCTTTTGCCAAAGCGTATGGAGAAAACCTATTTTAACTGGACCGACAACATCCGAGACTGGTGTATCAGCCGCCAGCTCTGGTGGGGCCATCGCATCCCGGCATACTATTGCCCGGACTGCGGTGAGATGGTAGTTGCGAAAACCGCGCCGGACAAATGTCCAAAATGCGGCTGTGACCATATGGAGCAGGATCCGGACACCTTAGACACCTGGTTCTCCTCCGCGCTGTGGCCATTCTCCACCTTGGGCTGGCCGGAAAAGACAGAAGACTTAGACTACTTCTTCCCGACCGATGTACTGGTAACCGGATACGACATTATCTTTTTCTGGGTAATCCGTATGATTTTCTCCGGCTACGAGCAGATGGGCAAGGCACCCTTCCACACCGTATTGTTCCATGGACTGGTACGCGACTCTCAGGGCCGCAAAATGAGCAAATCCCTCGGAAACGGTATCGACCCGCTGGAGGTCATCGACAAATACGG
>JAGASC010000245.1 GCA_017621905.1 Roseburia sp. | reverse complement strand
CTGACCCTTGGACTTATCTAAAATTCCATCTAAGGAATTCTTCAAAGTCTTCAGATTATCCATGACTTTCTCGTAGTCCATCCGCTTTGGTCCCACAATTCCTATTGTGCCACGGACGCCCTCGCCCAATTCATAAGTTGCTGTGACAACACTGCAATCTTTCATGGTCTGAATCGGACTTTCATTTCCTATATAAACCTGAATGCCTGTATTTTCTTCATTTAACAGGCTTTCAGTTACAAGGCTTGCCAATTGCTGCTTCTCCTCAAAGGTGGATATCAGCTCACTTGCTTTCTCCGAATCGCTGAGTTCCGGATACTTGAAAAAGTTTGTGGTTCCGCTGGTGTAGATCCGGATGTCCTCATCGGTATTCATGACCTCTGCCACCGCATCCAGTACATTGCTGATGATATCAGTATGGATTCCGGCCTGTTCTTTTAGCTTTGCAATGGTTGCAAGGTTGATTTCCTGTAAAGCTAATCCGTTTAAGTTGGAGTTCAACAGGATGTTCAGCTTTAGCATGGTCTCGTTGTCGATGGGCTCGGACACCGGAATGATTTTATTTTTTACCAGATTGCCCTCGGTGACAATGACCGCTAAAATCTGTTCCTCGTCCACGTTGGAAAGCTGTATGAACTTTACTTTGTTGCGGTGATACGAAGGGGCGGAAACCATGGTGGCGTAATTGGTATTGGTGGCCAGAATCTTTGCCACCTGCTGTAACACCTTCTCCACTTTTTCGGTGTGCTCGATGACGAAACTCTTCATCTCGTTCACTTCCTGCTCCTTTTCCTCCATCAGGTTGTCTACGTAAAAGCGGTAACCCTTGTCGGAAGGGATCCGGCCTGCTGAGGTATGGGGCTGTAAGATATATCCCAGTTCCTCCAAGTCAGCCATCTCATTGCGAATCGTTGCGGAACTCAAATTCAAATCTGTGTATTTTGAAATGGTTCGCGAACCTACCGGCTCACCGGTCTCTAAGTAGTTACGGATAATTGCTTTTAAAATTTTCGTTTTTCGTTGGTCTAATTCGAATTCACTCATATTTATCTCCATCTGATTATCCGCAAATTGAATCGTTGTAACGGTTCAGTATCTTTATAGTTACGAATCTTTTCATTTTCAATTTGAATCGTTGGTAAGTTTCCTTTTGGATTATTAGCACTCGATGTTGTGGAGTGCTAACATCTATGTACTTAAGATAGCACCATCGTATTTCTTTGTCAACAGGGAATCTTGGAAAATTTTGAATTTTATACTTTCTTAATAAATTTCCCGAAGTTCCTACATGAGAACAAATCAGAGATTCCCGCTATCTTTTTCAGTTTCTGCGGATTTCGGAAATACATGCATGCAAAAAATACTTCTGCCCGGATATGAGCAGAAAATATATTCTGATATTAATATAAAAATCATTTTCTTATGAGCATATACAAAAAAATCGTGCCGCCATGTCCAGGATTTACTAAAAATCTGGACATAGCGGCACGATTTTATTCGTATCGCAATGCATCAATGACTTCCATCTTCGATGCTTTATTCGCCGGATAATAGCCGAAGAATACGCCGGTCAGCATGGAGAAGAACAGGGACAGCAATATGGCTGTGGTGGACGGGTGCACTTCCATAATAATGTAGCTTGCATATTCCGCATACATATTCTGGATGATGAAGCCTGCCACCTGCCCTAACAGGGCTCCGACTCCCACACCGAAAAGGATGCCGATCATTCCACCGATGAGGCAGAGTACAATCGCTTCGATGACAAACTGCAGTTTGATGGTGCGCCGCTTTGCCCCCAACGCCATACGCACTCCGATTTCTCTGGTGCGCTCCGTGATGGACACCAGCATGATGTTCATGACTCCTACGCCGCCTACAATCAGGGAAATTGCTGCGATTCCGGAAACCGCCACTGTAATAACGCCGAGCACGGTGTTGATCATTCCCATATCGGACTGCATGTTGTAGGCATATATGTGGTAATCCTTATTATCCGCATAAACCTGCTCAAAATAATTGATAATATCTTCGGTCGCCTGCTCTGCATCCGCCAGTGGAGTGAGCAGCAGATTAAAATACTCATAGCCTTTCTGATAAGAACCCTGCAGCCGAAAACTGGTCTGTAGCGGAATCATCATATCTGTCTGACGGTCCTTTTCCGCAACAGAAGTATCTACTCTTCCGAACATGGCCTGATTGTACTCATAGACTCCGACCACCACAAAATCATAAATATTTCCCTCCGCGCTGGTGACAGAAACTTTCTCTCCGATGGGACTTGCTCCGTTAAAATATCGTTCTGCCATGGTGTCTGCAATCAAACAGACCTTCTTTTCTCCTCTGTTATCTGCCGCAGTAAGACTTCTCCCCGCATACATTTCCAGTTTCATGTACTCCAGATATTCCGGTGTAATACCCTGAATTGTGACATTGGCGTAATTGTCCGCATCTGCCTCATCTTTGATCTGACCGCTCCCTACATAATTCTGGGCAGCCACACCCTTAATTTCGTCTGGGTATGCGGCAATCAGGCCGTCAATCATATCCTGAGTTACATAGTCTTCAT
>JAGASC010000244.1 GCA_017621905.1 Roseburia sp. | reverse complement strand
GCCGAAAAACACAAAAATAAAATCTCAAAAAAAAGAAAGACCCACATCTTTTATAATGAGAGTCTTTCCATTTTCTTATAATTCCATACAAATTTTGCGACCTGTACGCTCATATTTTTCTATTGTTACACCTGCCGCCCGCAGCATCCGCCTCGATGCCACCACCGCAGGGGTTCCCTCGTACTTGTCACTGTCATATACCAGCCGCTTAATGCCGCTCTGAATAATCGCCTTTGCACATTCGTTGCAGGGAAACAGCGTCACATAAATGGTCGCCCCCTCCAGACTGCCGCCGCGATAGTTTAAAATAGCATTTAATTCACTGTGGGTGGTATAAAAATATTTATTCTCCAGAGGGTCTCCTTCCCTCGCCCATGGAAATTCATCGTCCGAGCATCCCGTAGGAAATCCGTTGTAACCCATGGACAGAATCTTGTGATCCGGTCCAACAATGCAGGCGCCTACCTGCGTATTCGGATCCTTAGAACGCAGGCCGGATAATGTGGCTACGCCCATAAAATATTCATCCCAACTGATATAATCTTGCCGTTTTCCGCTCATCCTTACGTCTCCTGGTAGAAAAATTCTTCGCCATTCTAACAGCCATCCCGATATATCCGGTTAAGTAGCTGCGTTTCTCCTACTTTGTACCAAAAATCCGGTCTCCGGCATCTCCAAGCCCCGGTACAATGTAACCGTGGTCATTTAAATGGTCATCCAAAGCCCCGATGTAGATGTCCACATCCGGATGTGCCTCCTGCATTTTCTTTACACCCTCCGGTGCTGCAATAATACACATAAAATGAATGCTCTTAACCCCTTTGTCCTTCAACAGCTGGATCGCTGCCGAAGCGGAGCCTCCCGTTGCAAGCATTGGATCCACCACGAATATTTCGCGGTTCGCGCAGTCTGCCGGAAGTTTACAGTAATACTCCACCGGTGCTAAGGTTTCCGGATCACGATACAGGCCGATATGTCCTACTTTTGCGGCCGGAATCATGTTAAGCATACCGTCCACCATGCCAAGGCCCGCACGCAAAATCGGAACTACTGCCAATTTTTTGCCTTTTAATTCCTTTACTGTGGTCTTGCAGATCGGAGTCTCAATTTCCACATCCGCTAACTTTAATTCTCTGGTGGCTTCATAGCACATCAGCATGGCAATTTCGCTTACCAACGTACGAAAATCCTTAGATCCTGTCTCCTCTCTCCGGATGATTCCGATTTTGTGCTGAATCAGTGGGTGATCCATAACTACTACTTTTGACATCTCATGTACCTATCCTTTCTTGTTGTCTGCTGCTTCGCGCAGCAAATACAAAATTGTGCTCAACTCGTAAAAATTCAGGCTGTACTACTCTCCCTCGTTTAGAAGGTTTACCAGTTTTCGAATCGTCTTTTTCAGCGTCTCATAGCAAAGACCATATGCCTGAAGGGGGCCGCCGTAGGGGTCTATAATTTCAAGTTCATCCCCCACCAGCTCCGTTAAGACATGAACATTTTCCGGATCGGCATTTTCATACTTTTCCAGAACTTTTTCTAACTGAACGCGCTCCATCACAAGTACCAGCGCATCCTCTGTGAAATCCTCGTTCTTTAACTGTGTTGACATATAGCCTGCCATATTGATGCCGTTACTTATCATAACAGCTTCCGCCTTCTGATTCAAGGGTTCCGGAAAAAGAACCACAAGCCCTCTGGTCACAATTTCCATCGGTTTCTTTAAATTATATTCCCCCAATATGCCTGCCGCCATAGGTGCCCGGCAGGTTCCGCTTTCTGCTACGAATACAATTTTTTGATATTCTTTCATGATACTGCTCAACCCTTCTCCGTTTTATACATGTATTACCTGATGACCTGCTGCTTTAAGCAGCCGGTTCATGATGGCCTGTCCCATTCTTGGGGTGGAAAAGCTTTCGGAATAGATTGCATCCACATTCAGATCATCAAATTCCCTCAATATTTTATATAAGTGTCTGGCAATGGCATCCTCATCCTGTCTTGCCCCGATACTTACGACGTAGTCTGACTGATACAAAGATTTTGTTTCGTCCGTGGCAATTACCCCGATTTTTTGCCCGGTCTCCTGCTTTTTTTGTACCAGTTCATTGATTTTTGCTACGACATCCCCCGCCTCTCCGTCTACTAAAACCAGATCCGCTTTTGGTGCATAATGTTTATACCGCATTCCGGGCGCCTTAGGTTTTAGTCCGGATGCCTCCGGTCCGGTAATATCTCCCGGCGGATGTGTGCAGGCTGCTTCCAATGGATGTGTGCAGGCTGCCTCCGATGCGAGAATTCCCGGGTCTATTTCTACCTCTTTCTCCAGTACCGCTTCTAACATGTCCTTTGTGATATAGCCTGGACGCAAAATCATTGGTTTTGCTTCCGTCAGATCGATGATCGTGGATTCTATGCCGATTCCTACCGGGCCGCCGTCTAAAATCATTGGGATTCTGCCGTTCATGTCCAAGGCCACATGGGATGCCTCCGTGGGACTTGGCTTTCCGGAGGTGTTGGCGCTGGGTGCGGCAATCAGGCATCCGCTCTCTGCGATCAGGCGCAGGGCGATGGGATGATTTGGCATGCGTACTGCTACGGTGTCCATTCCGCCGGTGGTTTCTGGCGGGACGTTGTCATTTTTCCAAACGATCATGGTCAACGGGCCCGGCCAGAAGGCGTCGGCCAGTTTTTTGGCTTCTGGCGGAACTTCTTTGGCGATGGAAAGTAAGTCTTTGTAGCTGGATATATGAACAATCAGGGGATTGTCTGAGGGTCTGCCTTTGGCTGCGTATATTTTTTTGGATGCTTCGGAGTGAAGGGCGTCTGCACCGAGGCCGTATACGGTTTCGGTCGGGAATGCTACCAGGCCGCCTTCGCGAATGATGGCGGCGGCTTCACAAAGCGCGGTGTTGTCTATGTTGTTTGGGTCTAGTTTGATTATTTTGGTTTGCATATGGTTGTCTCCCACTATGTGGCAGGGTTAATCTATTGGTTTTGCTTGTTGGCTGCTCTCTACCCCGCAGTGCAAATCGGATTTGTCCGATTGCCCGATTCCGCTCTGCTCCATCGGGCTCACGGGCATTCGCCCTATCAATTATGAGAAAAGCAGTTGGTTTTGTGCGAGCACAACCAACTGCTTTCCTCATAATTGGCACTGCTCATTGCTTAATGAACATTATCTCACATTTCATAAAAATAGGCAACCTACTTGCTATGTTTTTCTAAATGTGGCATAATACAAGGTATCGGTTATATTACAGGAACCGCTTCGCGAACCCTGTAATCGATTTACGGCGCAAGAACAGCGCCTTTTCTCGAAAGTTGCCTTGCAACTTCCGAGAACCTATATTATGGGATTGCGAGACGGGTTCTATAATATATCTATTAGGGTTATCCTATTATTTTATGGAAGGGAGATTTTCATGAAAATTATTAAATCGGATTTCGGAATTACTAACAACGGAGAAAATGTACAAATATACCATCTTGAAAATTCCAGCGGAGCTTATGTGGAGATTATTGATTTTGGCTGCCGTCTGGTAAAGATTGTGGTCCCTGACCGTGAGGGTCATTTAACTGATGTCTGCATTGGCCTGGACACCATTGCTGATTATGAGAAGGATACTTGCTATTTTGGTGCAATTGTGGGACGTGTTGCTAACCGTATCAAAGATGGTCGTTTTACTTTGAACGGAAAGGATTACCAGCTGGCCACGAATGACAGGACCAACCATCTGCATGGTGGAAATGTCGGTTATTCTCACAAGGTATGGGAGGCAAAAGTGAAGGAGGACAAGCTGGTATTTACCATGCACTCCGCAGACGGTGATGAGGGCTACCCGGGTAACCTGACTCTGGTGGTTACTTATTGCTGGTCTGAAGATAATGAGCTTTCTATCCTTTATGAAGCTTCTACTGACCAGGACACATTACTTAATGTTACAAACCACGCTTATTTCAACTTAAATGGCGAGGGTAATGGCAATATTCTCTCCAATGAACTTTTTATTGACGCAAATGAGATTACAGAGGTGGATGATACCTTAGCGCCCACCGGCAGGTTGGTGCCTGTCGTGGACACGCCTTTTGACTTTACCACCATCCATTCCATCGGAAAAATGATCGATTCCGATTATGAGCCTCTCCGAAGCGTTGGTACTTATGATCACAATTATGTCATCAACGGTATGGGTCTGCGGGAAGCAGCAATTCTGCAGTCAAAGGAATCCGGCATCCGTATGACCTGTTTTACCGACCAGCCGGGCGTGCAGCTTTATGTGTCACCGAAAGCTCTGGATGTAAACGGCAAAGGTCAAAAGCCTTACGGTCCTTTTTCCAGCCTCTGCCTTGAGACCCAGCATTTTCCGGACGCAATTAACCACGAGAATTTTCCAAGCATTGTGCTTCATCCGGATGAGGCTTTTCGCAGCAAAACTTTGTACCATTTTTCAACTTTTTAATTTATGCTGTGTGGCTGTGGTATAAATGCATCGGAAAGATAAAGAGTTGCTTTGGCATTCTATCTTGATTTTATTTTTTGTCTTGATTTATGTACATTATTTTTACACTTTAAGTCTTGTAAACCGTTTGT
>JAGASC010000243.1 GCA_017621905.1 Roseburia sp. | reverse complement strand
GACAAACCGATTGAATACCTGACAATTTTCAAAATATCCCTCTTCAAATCTTTCAAGAACTTCTCCGGCATTTCCACTCGGATACATATCGCCATTGAACTCAATCGTTCTATATGCTTTTCCTTCTTTATCAATAAAAATAATCTTTCCTCTTGTCATATGTACCTCCCTATCTTTTTCCACAATAGTACACCATATACAAGAGAATGTCATTGGACGGATAGTCCAAAATCGATCATGCTACCATCCTCACATAGTAAGCTGCCATACGGTTTTTGAATGCCACCGGATCCGTACAATCTAAGGCATATTCAAATCTTTCATTTTCTTTCACAAGCAGTTCCTCCATATGAACATGAAAAAGCTCACTTAATCTCAGAAGATTATCGATAGAAGGCAAAATAATACCCTTATACCATCTATAAACAGGCTGCGGACAAGACAATTCCAGATAATGCTGAATATCCTTTACACTATAACCATAGCATTCTGCAAAACTCTGCAGTTTCTTTCCGGTTTTTTTCATGTCGATAATAGGCTTAGATTCCATCGTATTTTCTCTCCATTTTCTCTGCCAAGATTCTCGTCTTACATTCATCTGCAACCCTACGGATATTGTCATCCGATTTTACGGTCTGATTACGAAGTGTTCTTAAAATTTGTTCCCCCATTCTACCATGCAAATTTTCCAGATTTATATACCACCGGTCATCAAATCGCGGAAATATTTTCATCTCCGACATAATTTCACGCAGACTTCTGTGTGATATGTCGCAGGAAACATGTCTACACAACATACTTTCTTTACCTCATATCCTCTCGCCTGCAGCACCTCCAAATCCCTGGCCAGGCTGGTCGGCTTACAGGAAATATAAACCATCTGCGGCACACCATACCGTATGATCTTCTCCAACGCCTTCGGATGAATTCCATCCCTCGGCGGATCCAGCACGATGTAATCCGGCCTCTCCTCAATCTCATCAATTACTTTCAGCACATCCCCGGCAATGAATTCACAATTATGTAAACCATTCAGGCCGGCATTTTCTTTCGCTGCCTCCACAGCCTCCTCCACAATTTCCACGCCAATTACTTTTTTTGCCACCGGAGACAACATCTGCGCAATCGTTCCGGTTCCGGAATACAGATCAAACACGACCTTGCCGCCATCCTCAGGATCCAGCGCATCCCCGATAAACTCCCGCGCTGTCTCATACAACACCTCTGCGCCCAAGGAATTGGTCTGGAAAAAAGAAAACGGTGTAATCTTAAACCGAAGCCCCAAAAGTTCCTCATAGAAAAAGTCCTGTCCATATAAAATATCTGTTCCCTGGTTCATGATCGTATCTGCCACACTATCATTTTTCGTATGCAAAATTCCAGTCATTTTTCCAGCATAATTCTCCGCAAGCAGCGCATCCCTCCAGCCTGCCAGCAGGTCACGTATCAGGTTCTCATCGTCCGCTGCTGCCATGCTGTTTCCGGCAATTTCAGGACTTTTTAACACACACCCGCCCAACTGGCTCGTTGTCACCAAATCCACCAGAATCTCACCTGTCCTTGCCGCTTTGCGTACCAGCAAATGACGTAAATATCCCGTATGCCGCAGCTTATGGTAATAAGGAATTTCCCTCTCCTTGAAATAGGCAAGCGTCACACTAAGCACCTTTCGGAAATCCTCATCTACAATCTGACACTCCGGCACATTCACCACATCATAAAAACTGCCCCGCTTATGCATTCCCAGCGCCAGCGGACCATCCTTGTATTCGTCCCCAAAGGAGAACTCCATCTTATTTCGGTACCCCTTCTGCTGCGGGCTGGCTTTAATTCCCAGAAATTCATAATCCTTATTCTCCGGGTCAATCACTTCGTCAATCAGCTTCTTCACCTGCGCTGCTTTCATGGCAAGCTGTTCCTCGTAAGGCAGACTCTGATAAGTACAGCCACCGCAGACACCGTAATGTACACACCCTGCCTCATCCAGCTCTAAGGGCGATTTTTCCAGTACCTCCAAAAGACGGCCTTCGCACTTTCCCTTGCGAATCTTATTGATACCGGCAGATACCTTCTGCCCCTGAATTCCATTCTTTACTACGACCTGTTTGCCGTCCTCCGCAATCATAATTCCCTTATTTGGAAAATCCACCCGCTGGATGACGCCCTCTATAATCTGTCCCTTTTTCATACTGTCCTCCGAAAAAAAGGGCTGCCATATGCAGCCCCTCAAAATATTGTCTTTACTCTTCTGTCACATCTTTCGTTGCTTCCGCTGTCGCCTCTGCGCCAGTCTCTTCTGCGCCGGCCGCCTCTGCTGGTGCCTCTTCATCTTCCTCGAAGAAGTCGTCATCAAAATCATCCTCAAACTCATCCTCGAAGTCCTCTAAATAATCCGGTGTACAAAAACGATAAACAGCGTAAGCAATGCCGGCCACTGCGGCTACAATACCGATAATCGCAAATACCCACACAGCCTTGGACTGCTTCTTTTCCTCTTTCTTGTTCAAAAGTTCATTTAATTTGCTCATGCTGATCAGATCCTCCATTTTACTCATGCTACTGTCCTCCTTTATTTATGCGCAACAGTTCAGACTCCTGAACCGTTACATCCATACTTCATGTTCTGAATCATTCTCTTTATTTATTGATTATATCATATGTTTTCCCGTTCGCCTATAAAAAATTTATTATTTAGCAGATTTTATATTTTTTTTAATTTTGCAAAAGAAGCAAACATTTTTTTGCTGCCCCAGGTGTCGAAATCCACCGTCACCTCGAAATCTCTGCCGCCTTCCACAATGGCTTTCACCGTTCCTTCCCCGAATTTGATGTGGGAAACCCGGTCTCCCACACCGTAGGTCAGGCTGCTCCTATTGGTATTTGCCGTAGCAAAGCTTCTTGCCAGACTCTGACCGGAAGGCTGATCCAGCATGGTGGGGCGCTTCGGGCGAACTGCCGTAAACTGATATGTTTCTTTTTCCTTCTCCTTTCGCTCCATAAATGCCGGCCTGCGAATCTCACCATTCAGCAGTTCGGAAGGTATTTCTTTTACAAAACGGGATACTGTATTATATTGCGTCTCCCCCCGTATCATACGTTGTCTTGCACTGGTAATCGCAAGTTTCTCTTTTGCCCGGGTAATTCCCACATAGGCAAGCCTGCGCTCCTCCTCTAATTCCTCTGTGGAATTGTCGGAAGTAATGGACATATAGCTTGGGAACAGTCCTTCTTCCATACCTGCCAGATACACCTTGGGGAATTCCAGTCCTTTCGCACTGTGCAGTGTCATAAGCACCACATAATCACTGCCTTCTTCCAAGCCATCAATGTCAGCCACCAGAGCCACTTCCTCCAAAAAGCCTCCCAAGGTCGGCTGCTCTTCTGCTTCTTCATAGGAAACAACTTTGCTGAGCAGCTCATCAATATTCTCAATCCGTGCTTTGGCCTCATCCGTGTCCTCTGCCTCTAACTCCTTTACATAGCCGGTCTCCTCGATGACTTCCTGCACCAGTTCCGACACACTGATAAACGGCAGCTTGCTGCGCATGCTCTGAATAAAATTTACAAACGGCCGGATTTTTCCGGCGCTCTTTCCAATCGACGGGATTTCCTCCGCCCGCTTTAGGGCATCATAAAAGCTGATGTCGTAAGCGTCCGCATAATCCGCCACACGAGTCAATGTGGTTGCCCCTATCCCCCGCTTTGGAACATTGATGATTCTGCGTACTGCAAGGTCATCTCTGGCGTTGTCGATGGTTTTTAAATATGCCAGCAAATCTTTGATTTCTTTTCTGGCATAGAAGTTCACACCGCCCACAATTTTATACGGAATATTTGACACAATGAAACGCTCCTCAAAAAGACGGGACTGTGCATTGGTACGGTAAAGCACGGCATAATCTCCATAATGGTGTCTGCCTTCCCGCACGCCATTTAAAATATCTCTGGCGACATAGTCTGCCTCCTCATATGCGGTATCAAATTGCTCAAAATCAGTTTTCTCCCCCGCATCGTTGGCGGTCCAGAGGGATTTTTTCTTTCTTCCCACATTATTGGCAATGACATTGTTGGCTGCATCCAGAATGTTCTGGGTAGACCGGTAATTCTGCTCCAGTTTGATGACTGTCGCATCCGCAAAATGCTTTTCAAAATTTAAAATGTTATAAATATTGGCCCCCCGGAACTTATAAATAGACTGATCATCATCACCCACCACACAAAGGTTATGGTACTTTCCTGCCAGCAGGCGAATCAGCTCAAACTGGGCCGTGTTGGTATCCTGATACTCATCCACCATAATATAACGAAAACGCTCCTGATAATAAGAGAGTACCTCCGGATCTGCCTTAAAAAGTTCAATGGTCTTTACAATCAAATCATCAAAATCCAGCGCATTGTTCTTGCGCAGTACATCCTGATACTCCCGGTAGACCAAAGCCTGCTTCTTTTTTGCAAAATCCGCTGCAGTCGCTGCCCGCAGTGCAAACTGCTCCGGCGAAACCAGCTCGTCCTTGGCGGAAGAAATCGATGACAAAAACATACGCTCTTTATAAAGCTTTGTATCAATTTCCAGACGCTTGCAGATTTCCTTCATAACCGTCTTGGAATCATCCGCATCGTAAATGGTAAAGTTCGTGTCGAACCCAAGCCGGTCAATATGGCGCCTTAAGATACGCACGCAGCTGGAATGAAAGGTGGAGACCCAGATGCTCTCCGAGCCGTACCCCACCAGCTGGTCGATTCGATCCCGCATCTCACTGGCAGCTTTGTTGGTGAAAGTAATCGCCATGATATTGTAGGGATTGACCCCCTCTTCCTCGATCAGATAAGCAACCCGGTGGGTGAGCACCCTGGTCTTCCCGCTTCCTGCCCCTGCAAGGATGAGAACCGGCCCCTCGGTCTGAAATACTGCTGCTTTTTGCTGTTCGTTTAAAGTATCATAAATACTCATATGTATCGTTTCCTTTTCTATGTTGATTATAAAATTAAAATATAATATAGACTTAATATAGTATAACATATCCTTACTGAATTTTCGAACATATTTTTGTATTTTTATTATTTTTCCATAGCCATTCATCATACTTTTTTCTTAATTTTATTTTTTGTCTCTTGTCATCTGGTTTTGAAAACTATATAATGTGTGCAGAGGTGTAATTACACTGCTTGTCAAACAATAGAAAGCACGCTCTGCAAACTTTCTATTGTGATGAATAAGACGCTATAAACGAAAATGCACATTTATGCACCATGGTGCGTGCATAGTGCATGGAGATTAGGAAAGGCGATGGATTTATATGGATACAGACATGAAAAGTTTTCTGAGCGATATCCTAAATGAACTGCACGAAATTGATTTTGTAAAGCCGGAGGATATCCCAAATATTGATTTATATATGGACCAGGTTACCACCTTTATCGATTCCCAGCTGGCTTCTTCCAAGCGCCGTGAAGATGATAAAATTCTGACCAAGACCATGATCAACAATTATGCCAAGAATAATCTTCTTCCGCCTCCGCAGAAGAAGAAATACACGAAAGAACATGTTCTGATGCTTATTTTCATTTACTATTTTAAAAGTATTTTGAGTATCAGCGATATTCAGAGTGTGTTAAATCCGATTACAGAAAAATATTTTGGAAAAAAGGATGATATCAGCCTCGAAGATATTTATCGGGAAGTTTTTAGTCTCGAGAATCAGGAGACCCAGCTTGTTTTAAAGGATTTGGCCAAAAAATATGGAAATGCGCAAAAGACATTTCCGGATGCACCCGAGGAGGAAGCTGAACTTTTGCGCACTTTCAGCTTTATCTGCATGCTCTGCTATGACATTTATATAAAGAAAACGCTGGTGGAAAGAATCATCGATCAGGTCAATGCTGAACATGCTTCCACAGAGAAAAAAACAGATAAAAAATAAGTTTATCCGGCTTTGTTGGACACGCAACAAAATATAAAGGGGTTCAAAATAGCACTTTACTCATTTTAACCCCTTTTCTTTCCGCTTTATTTATTCTTTATGTGAATCCGAAAGTCTGGCAAATACCATGTCATACCCATCATTTCCATAGTTGAGAGAACGATTCACACGGCTGATGGTCGCGGTGGATGCGCCAGTCTTCTCCGCGATATCAAGATATGTCTTCTGATCACGAAGCATCTTTGCAACTTCAAATCGCTGTGACAAAGAAAGTAACTCATTCACAGTACAGACATCTTCAAAAAATGTGTAGCACTCCTCCCTGTTCTCCAGGCTTAAGATTGCGTCAAAAAGATGATCCACCGCCTCTGTTCTAAGTTTCTTGCTCATAATAACAGTCTCCTTCTTTCAAATGACATCTCTTATCATTTTAACATATTAAAGTCGTGAAGTAAACACCATTTTTCCATCTTAGCCAATTGCAAACAATTACCTTGCAAACAGCAGATATCCAATCGTTACTGTAAGGAGTGAACAGTAACCAATTATAGGGCATTCTCAGTAGTTTTCTTTCTGCACCTTGCATTCCCGGTGCCGGATTGCTATAATGTTCTCATGTGAAATAACTTACAGCTTGATAAGTGATCTCATACAAGAAATCATATAACTGTTCAGAACAGGACTGGAGATTAGTGTGAAAAATAGAATTTTTCATCACTATTTGCGCCTGAACAAAGTGAAAGGAATGGTTGATTATTATGAAAAAAGTCGGACAATTTTTCTTTACATTTGTACCTTTTTTGCTGGTCATGGCAATTCAGTTTCTTGCCATGTTTTTCCTTATGGGCGTATCAGCCCTGATAGAAGGCAGCTGGTATACCACTTCCGGAAATGATAGTTTTATTGCTATTTTTGACGATTTCACCTATTTATGGTCGTCGCAGAACTTTAATACCGGCGTTATGCTGGTCTACTCCCTGCTTACCACAGCCATCTTCGGAATCTGGTATTATGCCAGATATGACGGAGACTATCTGCCCGCTCCAAAGACAGTCTTTCATCCGTTGACTTTTCTGGGCATTCTTATGCTGGTTCCCGGGATGCAGTACCTTTGCACTTATATTGTCAACCTCGTCGCTGCCATTTTCCCGCAGTGGCTGGAAACCTACATGGAACTTCTGGAAGCTGCCGGACTTGACGAAACAATTACCTTTGGCATGCTCATTTATTCTGTGCTCCTGGCACCGGTCTGCGAGGAACTTGTTTTCCGCGGCATTACCATGCGGCAGGCGAAAAAATTTCTCCCCTTCTGGGCTGCAAATATTTTTCAGGCCTTTCTGTTCGGTGCTTTCCATATGAATATGATGCAGGGCGTTTACACCTTCTGTGTTGGCCTCGTATTGGGCATTATCTGCGAAAAGAGCGGCAGTATTTACAACGCAATTTTTTATCATATGCTGTTTAATTTCTGGGGAACAGTGCTCAGCCAGTATCTCTATATCGGAGAATCGGATTTTGCATTTTTCTTTTGGTTTATTTTTGCTTTGGCAATGACTTTAGGTGGTCTACTGGTTTTTGCCGCGGGTACGCGCAGGGCAAGAAAACACTCGATGGAAGCTGCATCATCTGAATACCAATAACTATCTGTTTCGCTCCGCCAGGTATTTTTGCAGAAAACGAATGAATGTTTCCATTTCCTCCTGTGTTCCGATACTGATGCGCAAATAATTGGAAATGCGCTCCTTGGAAAAATAGCGCACATAAATATTTTCTTCTTTCAATGCTTCAAAAATTTCTTTTGCCGGCACTGTCTCGTGTGCAGCAAAAATAAAATTGCTCATGGAGTCCCCAAAGGAAAATCCAAGCTTCCTCAACTCCTTTTTCGTCCATTCCCTGGTGGCAATCACCTTCCGGCGCGTATCCTCAAAATATGCTTTGTCCTTGATTGCCTCCACGCCCAGCGTCAGCGCAGTCTGGTTCATGGTGTAGGAATTGAAGGAATATTTCACGTCATTAATATAGCGAATCAGTTTCGCATTTCCCATGGCATAGCCAATGCGCATTCCTGCCATGGAACGGGATTTGGAAAAGGTCTGTACCACCAGCAAATTGTCGTACTTTTCAATGAGTGGAAGTGCCGATACGCCACCAAAATCAATGTATGCCTCATCCACCACCACAATCACATCCCGATTGTGGGCAATGATATCTTCCACTTCCGAAAGCTCCATCAGAATACCGGTAGGCGCATTGGGATTCGGGAAAATGACACCGCCATTCCCGCAGTAATAATCCTCTTTTACAATCTGGAAATTTTCATCCAGCCCGCGGGTCTCATAGGGAATACGCAACATATCTGCCCATACATCGTAAAAAGAATAGGTAATATCCGGAAAAAGGATTGGCTTTCCGGAATTAAAAAAGGTCATAAAAATCATGGCCAGCACGTCGTCAGAGCCCACGCCCACAAAAACCTGGTCGTTTTCCAGTCCATAATATTCTGCAATGGCATCCACTAAAACTTTGCAGGTGGGTTCCGGATAAAGCCGGAGTCTGTCGGTATCAAATTTCTCCAACGCACGGATGACCCCCGGAGCCGGTGGGTATGGAT
>JAGASC010000242.1 GCA_017621905.1 Roseburia sp. | reverse complement strand
CCAAAATTCATAATGTTCAAAACCTGCTTCACTGACAGACGCCAGAGTTTCACCTATTTCTATCCCACCCAGAACAGCTGGTATACATACGGAATAATGCATTTTCATTCCCTCCCATATTTTTCATGTATCACGTTGATTTTTCTATTTTACACCAATTATTTAAAATAATCTACGCCCTATACCTTTCTATGTTTCATCTCATGTAGGTTCCAATACATGAATCATGTTCAGTCAGAACGGTAATCTCCCAGTTTCCATCTACCTCTATCGGAACATGCTTGCAGCCATTTTCGTCCAACATTTTTCGCAGTCGTCTGATTTTATCAAAGCTGGTTGGGACAATTTTCTGTCCTGCAAAACTGGGTTCACACTCATCAGAAGTACCATGTCGATTTCTGAAAGCACCTCAGTGAGCACTACGAAAGGCGTTGCCGGGTTTATGGCTACGGCTACCTTTGCACCTTTCGCATGGATGTTGCTAAGGAGAAGCTGCAGATGGTTGGTGCTAGTTTTTCAAAGCAATTTCTCATTCGAACGCGAATTGGCTTACGCTTGCAAAAATGACTCGGTATGGAGGGAAATATTCTGATATTTATGTACAGACGGTGACACTTGATTTTCCGGACGTACTGATTGTACATGATTTCGACGGAAATATTCTAACGCTTATGAATATGATGCATAAGGCTCTTTCCGAGAAAGAAAATAACTATACGAATATTGCAGACAGCCTTTTGGATACGATTTGTCAGTATATCAAAAAACTGTCCAATGTTTCATTTCAGAATCCTGTTGTTTATAAGCTAAAAAATACGATTTATGAAAATATCGAAAATGCGGGCTTTGATTTGACCTTTGAGATTGCACAGTCCGGATCGAATGCTGACTATCTCAGAAGATGTTTTAAGAAAGAAATCGGGAAAACACCCTTGGGGTATCTGACCTGGCTTCGGATCAATCAGGCAAAGACACTGCTTTTGCAGGATACCTTTATCAGTGTGGAGGATGTTTCGGCACACTGTGGGTTCCACGATTCCTTTTATTTTTCTACTTGTTTTAAAAAACATACCGGTATAGCGCCGCTGCAGTATCGGAATCGCTCAAGGGATACCATGCCGTTTTGCTGACGCGGGCAACTTAAAAGATAGGACATTTTCCCGCGATATTATTCTTTTGTATCCATTCACTACTTCCAATAATAGAAAGTACGCTCTGTAAACTTTCTGTTGTCATGAATCAGAACCGCGTGGCCCGCAAAGTGTGTCTACACGCTCAGCGATTCGTTCACTTGCCACGCAGTTTACTGCATGAATGCCTCTCATGGAAGCTATGCATCACTTTTCATTCTTTTTATGCTTCTCTCACCACGCCACCCAGCAGTTCCAGTCCATGTCTTACTTCCCGCTCGCTTAATTTGCCGTAGCCTAATAAGAGTACCGGTTCTGCCAAAGTTGGGGCCTGCAGTTCCTTTCCGATTTCTTTCCTGCTTTGCGCCTCCGGAAAAAGATACTTAGAAATCCCTGAAACCCTCACACCTTTTTCGGCAGCAAAATTACACAACTCTTCCTCTGACAAAACAGTATCCACCTGCACCAGCAGATGTAGTCCCGCATAATCTCCACTGATTTTTTTTACCCAGGAGCATTTTTTTAGTTCTCCCAGAAGATAGTCATGGCGGCTGCGATAGATTCCACGCATTTTATTCAAATGCCGCTCGAAATGTCCCTGCTCAATAAATTCCCGCAGGACTTCCTGCTGCATCCGTGGGACCGTAGTGGAATAAAAACCGCATTCGCTGTGATATTTTTCCATCAACTGCGGTGGAAGCACCATATAGCTGATTCGAAGGGAGGGTGCGATGCTCTTCGAGAAGGTGCCCAGGTAAACCACCCGGCCATAGCAATCGATGCTCTGCAAGGATGGGATTGGCTTTCCCCGGTAACGAAATTCACTGTCGTGGTCGTCCTCAATCAGATATCTGTTTGCCGCTTCTGATGCCCATTTCAGCAGTTCCAGCCGCTGTTTTAAAGGCATGACGGTTCCCATGGGGAACTGGTGGGAGGGCATCATGTAAATCAAATCCGGATTTTCCCGGCACACGTTATCCAGTGTCAGTCCGCCCTCTGCGGTGGGCACAGTTTTTACAGTATATCCCATATTTAAAAATGTGTAATAAGCCCGTGGATAACCCGGATTTTCCATGAGGAGAGTTCCCTCCCGCCCCAGAAGCTGCGCCAGCAATATTTCCAGATATTCATTTCCTGCACCGATAATGATCTCCTCCGGACTGCAGTTTACTCCTCTGGCCTGATGCAGATAAGCGGCGATTGCACTGCGCAGTTCATATTCTCCCTGCCCATCACCGGACAGAAGCAGGTCTTCGCTGTCGTCCAGCAAAATGTTTTTGTTGATTTTTCGCCAGATATTGTACGGGAAATTGCCGGTATCAATGGCATAAGGGGAAAAATCCACCTTCCGCTTCTTTGCCTTTTTCTCTCGTTCATAGGATTTCGGCGCACTGACCTGCTTTTCCAGGCGGTAGAGCTCTGTAATATCGCATACAAAAAAACCCCGGCAAGGTTCTGCTTTGATGTAACCCTCTGCCAGGAGTTGGTCGTAGGCCATTTCCACCGTGCTTCTGCTTACCGCCAGGTTTTCAGATAATCTGCGGGTGGAGGGCAACTTTTCGCCCTGTGTCATTTTTCCTTCTACAATCTCTTTTTTTATGTATTCGTATATTTTCTCATAGAGGGGAGCTTTCGCTCCCCCCTGCAAATCAATCATTATTTCTATCATAGGACTTCTCCATGCCTTGCCGTAACCTTGTCGAAAATCTTCTTATTTCTCGGTTGTCTGGGGTCTATACAAAAAATTGTTTTCTGAGACCCCGCACTTTACTTACTCTCTCCGAAAAAACTTCTTTTTCTCACTTCCCAACGGAGCTGCTCAAAAAATCAAAGAAAAACCATTCAAGACCGTGAAAAAAATACTTGTTATATGTCCACAAAGACTTTTGGCTTAATGATTTTTATGCTGTTGGCAATTTAAAGGAACTCTTTAAGGATACAATCCGGTTAAATACCAGATGCCCCGGTGTAGAATCTTTCGCATCCACACAGAAAAAGCCCTGTCTTACAAACTGGAAGCTCTCATAAGCCTTTGCTCCTGCCAGATTTGCCTCTACTACAGAATCTTTTAATACTGTCAGTGAATTCGGATTCAGGTTCAGGCTGCCATCCTCGTTGTATACGCCCTTTTCTTCGTCCACGATGTTCTCATACAGACGAATCTCTGCCGGAACTGCGTGGCCTGCGCTTACCCAGTGAATGGTTCCTTTTACTTTTCTGCCGTCTGGGCTGTTGCCGCCGCGGGAATCCGGGTCATAAGTACAGTGGATTTCTGTCACTTTGCCGGTTTCGTCTTTCACAAAGCTGTTACAGGTTACAAAATATGCATTCATCAAACGCACTTCATTGCCCGGGAACATACGGAAATATTTCTTCGGCGGTTCCTCCATGAAATCTTCACGCTCAATGTAAATCTCTCTGGTAAACGGTACCTGTCTGCTGCCAAGACTTTCATTTTCCAGGTTGTTGGTCACGTCAAGGTACTCGGTCTGTCCCTCCGGGTAGTTGTCGATAATAACTTTTACTGGATCAAGCACGGCCATCATACGGGATTTCTTTAATTTCAAATCCTCACGGATGCAGTACTCCAACATGGCGTAATCCACGGAGCTGTTGGCCTTCGCCACGCCGCAGAGGTCTACGAACATTTTAATGGACTCCGGTGTGAAGCCTCTTCTTCTTAATGCTGCGATGGACACCAGACGCGGGTCGTCCCAGCCGTCTACAATGCCCTCCTCCACCAGACGCTTGATGTAACGCTTTCCTGTTACCACATTGGTCAGGTACAATTTTGCAAACTCGATCTGCTGTGGCGGCATCTCCTCCGGATTCGGAATCATTTCATAGCCCACTTCCTGGATAACCCAGTTGTAAAGTGGTCTGTGATCTTCGAATTCCAGTGTACAGATGGAGTGGGTGATTCCCTCGATGGCGTCCTCGATCGGATGCGCATAGTCGTACATCGGATAAATGCACCATTTGTCTCCGGTTCTGTGATGGTTCATGTGAGCCACACGGTAGATGACCGGGTCTCTCATGTTGATATTGGAGGATGCCATATCGATGCGGGCACGCAGAACTTTTTCTCCGTCTGCGAATTTGCCGTTCTTCATATCCTCGAAAAGTGCCAGGTTTTCCTCGATGCTTCTGGTGCTGTAGGGATCTTCTTTGCCCGGCTCTGTTAAGGTTCCGCGGTACTCGCGAATCTGCTCTGCGGACAGGTCGGATACATAAGCTTTGCCTTTTTTGATTAACTTTACCGCACCTTCGTACATCTGGTCAAAATAGTCGGATGCGAAGTACAGACGTCCTTCCCAGTCAGCGCCCAGCCATGCGATGTCTGCTTCGATGGCTTCTACAAATTCTGTCTTTTCTTTGGTCGGGTTGGTGTCGTCAAATCTTAGGTTGAATTTTCCGTTATATTTCTGGGCAAGGCCATAGTTTAAAAGGATGGACTTGGCATGTCCGATGTGCAGGTAGCCGTTTGGCTCCGGCGGAAATCTGGTGTGGACTTCCTGGCAATGCCCTTCCTCAATATCTTTGTCAATCATCTGTTCAATAAAATTTTTTGAGACATTTTCATTTTCCATATGTCAATCCTCCTTGTTTTCCGAAGGAAAATGCGGCTGAAGCCTGCGGCAGCAATTTTTATTGCGTGCAGGACAAAGGATTTTCCTCCTCATTGCATCGCCACCCGTGTTCTTTAACAATATGTCGGTGACGCTCTCAAATTACAACTTTCTCTTTTAAAATAAAGAAAGCAACTTATGAAATATCATACATGAAACCCCGCTGAGGTGCAAGCATAATATCATCCAATTTGACTAATTTATCATGGTTTTCATTTTTTCCTTAGAAAAATGTTGGTTTTTAATGCCGTCTCAACCTTGTCATTCGCATAATTAACACAGTGTTTATTCAAATAACAGCAAGGCTCCACATAGCAAGGATTAAGCTTTTTCTTCGTATATGCCAACATTGTATTTGCTGTATGTTCAATAAGAAATGCTGTAAAGTATTCTTCCCAACTACGATACTCCGCAGATATTATTTCTTCTTTATGATTCAACAAGTTTCTCACTTCAACATCCTTTTTAAATAAAGAAGATTGCAGCAGTAAAAACTCAAAAGATTCGGGCAAAAATAAATTTGCATGGTTCTCTATTAATTTGTACATATGTGGTCCAATTGCAGCACCGTCACCAATAAGTAATGTATCTCTATTTGCAAATTTATATAATGCTCCATTACCTTTACTTGTAGTGACTACATCATCTCCAAAGATAGCTTTATAATATTCCAATCCTGCTTCTTCATCTTCTGTCACGTACTGCTTCGCTAGCTCAAAGTCATCATAATCCTTATATTCCCGCGCAAACGTATGGTATTTTCCAGATGTTTTTATCCCATATACCTCTTTATAAGAATATGGAATATATGGAATATTTTTTCTGTTAATTATGACAAAACAATTATTAGATTCACACGCCTGCTCTCCAAAGCTTGTACCTACCAGTAACGCAGGAT
>JAGASC010000241.1 GCA_017621905.1 Roseburia sp. | reverse complement strand
CGCTGTGGCAAATTCCTCATTCGGTATCGCAAAGGAACAGAGGGCCGTGAAGGATATGATGATTACCACGATCGGGCTGACCAGATTGGCCTCCACTGCTGCCTGCCCGATGATCAGCCCGCCTACGATTCCAATGGTATTTCCCATAGCTCCGGGCAGGCGCACCCCGGCCTCCCGCAGCAATTCAAAGGATATTTCCATAATCAGCACCTCAATCACCGCAGGAAATGGCACTCCTTTTCTGGCATCTGCAAAGGAAAGCAGCAGTGAAGTGGGCAGAATCTGTGTGTGAAAGTTGGTAACTGCCAGATAAAAACCCGGCAGAGTCATGGCAAAAAAAGAGGCCATATACCGCAGCATGCGCCCCATGCTGGCAATTTCCCAGCGATTATAGTAATCATCGCTGGTCCGGATAAAAGAATTATAATCCGTAGGCAGAATCAGCCCCACCGGTGAATTGTCGGACAACAGCACTGCCCGGCCCTCCAAGATAGACATGGCAGCACGGTCCGGCCGCTCTGTGGTCTGAAACTGTGGAAAAGGCGAATACCATTTTTCCTCTGTCAATTGCTCAATGATACCGCTATCTAACACCCCGTCAATCTCGAAACCTTCCATCCGGCGCTCGATTTCTGCCAACAATCCCGGATAGACCAGATCTTCCATATAAACAAGATATACATTTGTTTTTGACTGCACACCTGCTTTGAGCTGCTTTACTTTTACCTTAGGCGACCGGATACGTTTGCGAATTAGCGCCGCATTTTGTTTTACAGAATCGCAGAAGCCCTCATTGGAACCGCGAATGACCTTCTCGGAATCTGCCTCATTAATGCCCATATTCGGATATCCGCTGTCCGGTATTTTTACCGCCTTATCGAATCCGTCCACGAAAAAAATGGCTTCTCCGGTTAAAAGACCGTCTGCCGCCTCCTCAATGGTTGCAAAATAGGTGGCGTCCGCTACGCCGAGGGTATTCTGCTCCAAAGTCTCCAACATCTCCTGCTTTGTCTGCCCGTTGAATTCTCTAAGCAGCTCGCCAAGCATGGAGGTGCCGGTATCAAGGGCCACCTCAATATAGGTCAGATAACAGTTCACATCCTTATTTTTTCCAAGCTTCATTTGTTTTTTCTTGATGTCAGCGCACACGGCAAACTGCTCCTCCATGTGAGCGATGTTGTCCGCAAGCTGACTGCTGATTTTCGTTTTTTCCGGCATGTTGCTCCTTCCTTAAAATCTCATGTACCCTGTATACACACCCTTATCGCAAAGTTCAATTCTTTATAACAGTTCAGATGCCCTCACTGTATACAAAAAGAACTGACGTAAAATCAGATTCTTACCGTTTTACGCCAGTTCTTTTTTCACTGCTTTTATTTTATTCTTTTTTACGAATTTCTATACATTCGCACTTATTCCTGCTCCCGGATGATCTCCTTCACTGCCACTACCTGGTTACGCACATGCATATGCATCGCTGCAGTTACTTTTTCCTTATCCTTCTTGGAAAGTCCCTCTACAATCTGTTTGTGCTCCTGTATCAGTGTGGGATAATTTTTTTCATCCTTTAAATACTCTACGCGGTAACGATACATCTGCTCTCTGAGGTTATTCAGCATATTCACAAGCTTCGGATTTCCTGTAGCCTGGTAAATGACGTCGTGAAAAAGTACATCCATCTCCGCTATTTTTTTTATTTCGCCGGACTTGGTGGATTCCTCGAATTCCCGCATGGCCTGTTTTAGCATTTCCAGCTGTTCCAGGGAAATCTGTTCGCAGGCAATGGATACCGCCAGCTCGTCTAAAGCCTCGCGGATCTGGAGCACATCCTCCATGTCCTTTTCCGTCATCTTTGCCACTTCGGCCCCGCGTCTTGGAATGGTAACAGCCAGCCCCTCCTGCTCTAACATACGAATTGCCTCACGAATCGGCGTGCGGCTCACCCCAAGCTTTTCCGCTAACTGCACTTCCATAAGCCGCTCTCCCGGCTTTAGCTCACCTTTTAAAATTGCTTCCCGCAAAGTCTGGAAAACTACATCCCTCAGGGGAAGATATGCATTCATATTAAGAGTCAAATCTGCTGTCATAGTTACCCTCCATCCTAATCTTGCTTTTCAGCTAATTTGTGGCATAGCTCTGTGCCAAACAGCTGCCTGTTTACCTGGCATTGTTATAAATACTGGTTAAATACACCTGCTTTGACAATCCGGACTCTCGCATAGCCTCGTAGGCCGACGCTGCGGTATCCTCATCGTCAAACAATCCAAAAACCGTAGGTCCGCTGCCGCTCATCATGGCATTTAGTGCTCCATGTTCCATCATGTTTTCCTTTATTTCAGAAATAATCGGATAATTTGGAATGGTGACCGTCTCCAATACATTTCCCATATCGGCGGCTATTTTTTTCAAATCCTTTGCCTCAATATCCGCCACCAGCCGGTCAATGTCCGGGTGCACCGTCCGTTCATTCAGCTTCAGATTCTCGTAAACAAACTTGGTGGAAACATTGATCGGCGGCTTTGCGATAAGTACCGGACATTTTACCATAGGCGGCAGGGAAGAAAGCTTCTCTCCGATTCCCTCCGCCAGGGCAGTTCCCCGCATCACACAGTAGGGTACATCTGCACCGATTTTTACGCCCCGCTGCATCAAGTCCTCGCGCGAGAGCCCAAGCTCGAACATCCGGTTCACTCCATATAAAACTGCTGCCGCATCCGTGCTTCCGCCTGCCATGCCGGCCGCCACCGGAATATGCTTTTGCAGCTTCACATCAATGCCGTCTTTGATTTGAAATTCATCCATCAAAAGCTTTGCCGCTTTGTAAACCAGGTTATTTTCATTGGTGGGCAGGAAGGACAGGTTCGTCTCTATCGTAATTCTTCCGGAATTGTTCCGCCGGATTTCCAACCGGTCGAACAGGTGGATGGTCTGCATGACCATACGCACTTCATGGTAGCCGTCCTCCCGTTTTCTCAGCACATCCAGGCCCAGATTTATTTTTGCTAACGCTTTTACCGAAATATCCTTCATGCATGTCTCCTCATATATACACACTATCTATTGCTCTCTGTCTATCATCCATTTCATCCTGTTATCTTCCGCAATATTCGCGCAAATTATTTTACATCCGCTCTCTTCCTTAACCTTCAGACAACTTTTGTCCTTATCTTTTGTTTTGAAACCTTTATCACCATTTTATTCGAAATGTATTTTGTATACAATATGCATATTTTTATTCTAACATCCCTTGCAAAAAAGGTCAATTCCATAATCTTTCAAAACAGACAGAATTAGCCAAAAAATGAACAAAAAAACAATCAATACCTTACGATTCAAATCCCTATAAAGGCTATTTCGACTCACAAACAGACATGCAGCCGAAATCAAAAAAATCCCTACAGCGTTAAAACTGTAGGGTAAATCTTAAATCATATTTCGTTATAGCTCCGACACTATTGATAAACAAACACACCAAATCCCCAGCCTGTCTTTTCACCTTTTCTGATCCAGTTTGCATAAGCGCGCCGAAAAGATGTATCCTGGGGCAGTTGCTCCACGTCACCGTTATAATTTACATCAAAGAGTCTCCAGACTTCCGCATAATCGTCATATACCCCCTGTTCGATGATGTCATAATCCGAAATAAAGGAGCGCAGATTCGATTGCGGGGAAAGTATCTCCTTATTACGGGGAAATAACAGCCAGGAGTGACATACAAACGCCAGCGGCTGTCCGGCAAATTCACTGGCCGGTCTGTTTTTATAGAATTCAGCGGCCGCCCGATAGGATTCCATCAGGCCTGCGCGGTCAAGCCGCGTACCTGTTCGCGGAATATGTACATTGATCACGCGGCTGTCCGGCGTCAGAACAACGCCCTCTTTCTCATAATTCCTTCTAAATGGTATCACCTCAAACTGTAACTTTCCAAAGGCAAAACGCCGCATACTATAAAACCAGCCAAACCAGGCGGGCACGAATGTCCCCCAGATATCATATACACATTTGCACTCCATCAGCTTATATTTTAAATCACACATGGAGGTAAACCATATTTGTTCATCCACTCCGGCGGTGAGATAATACTGCTTTAACGTTTTGGATAAACAAATCAACAGTAACATATTTCCCGTGTAAACATGAATGTCAGCCTTAGAAGATATCGCTGTCATCTGTTCAAGAAGCTTCGAAAAATCACAATCTATCTGGTTTTCATAACATTTTAAAAGTTCCTCGAATTCATCCTTAAGACTCTCATCGGAATATATCCTGTCATAGGTTTGTTCCAATAATTCACAGGCTTCTTCCGGATAAGAAAATTCTTTAAAAAATTTGCATAAATACTTTTTCATTGAGTTCTCCTCCCTATGGCACCGTCTGCCTCGCTGCTAATATGCCTGTTATTAGACTTTATTTTTCTGCCAGGATCTTTTCCACGCTTGCCAGCTTCACGCAAACCACAAAAATTTGTGTCGCCAGTGTAAGCTCCTCGAGGTTTGGATAAGACGGCGAAATTCGGATTACGGAATCCTTCGGATCCTTTCCGTATGGGAATGGTGCCCCTGCCGGAGTCATGATCACACCCGCCTTCTTTGCTTTATCCACAACTGCCTTTGCACAGCCCTCCAGGGTCTCGTAGGTAATAAAATATCCACCCTTCGGTGTATACCAGCTGCCAACACCAAGGCCTCCCAGCTGCTTCTCAAAGGTATCAACAATCATCTCAAACTTTGGACGCAGAGAATCTGCATGCTTTCTCATGTGCTCGGTAATTCCGTGGATATCCTTAAAATACCGTACATGGCGCAGCTGATTTACCTTGTCATGACCGATCGTCTGGATTTTCAGCTGTTTCTTGATATCCTCTAAGTTGTTTGCAGAGGTTGCAATGGCTGCCACACCGGAACCCGGGAAGCTGATTTTGCTGGTGGAACAGAATTTGTACACCATATCCGGATTTCCGGCTCTCTTACATTCTTTTAAAATTTCAATCAAATGATCCTGATTGATATCATACAAATGATGTACACAGTAAGCATTGTCCCAGTAAATACGGAAATCCTT